>CAZJRL010000044.1:0-10904 GCA_964548425.1 uncultured Zetaproteobacteria bacterium
GACATATCAAGGTGGTGATGACCGGCTCTTCATCCGATCCGTTGAACTTCCAGCCACATCGCCGCAACAAGCCACAACAGAAACAGATCGAGAAACGGTTCAAGAATCCGGATGACCCGCTGGAGATGGTGATCGTGCGGGATATGTGGTTGACCGGCTTTGATGTGCCGTGCGCTCATACGATGTACGCCGATAAGCCGATGAAGGGGCATGGCCTGATGCAGGCGATTGCCCGGGTGAACCGTGTGTTCAAGGACAAACCATCCGGGCTGGTGGTGGATTATCTGGGACTGGCCGAGCAGTTGCGCAAGGCGGTGGGCACCTATGGCCTGTCTGCGTGCGACGCACAGGCAGGCGGCAGGAAGGGAGAGAAGCCGGGGCTGCCGGTCGAGGTTGCACTGGATCTGCTCAATGAAAAATTCGGTATCGTCAAAGATATGTTCCACCTACCTGCGCCGGGGCACGGACAATACTGTATTTATGCGCTGCAATGTAATAATGGCAGCATTTATATTGGCCAAACCAATAACCTTGCCAAACGATGGAAGCAGCATCTTGCGGGTACTGCATCCGACCATACAAGACGTTATGCACCGATGTGCATTGCCCATTATGAGTGTGTTGATTCGCATGAAGATGCAATATGCGTTGAGAAAGAGTGGAAAACAGGATGGGGAAGAAAGCGGATTAAAAGGCTTGTGGAAACAGGAGGGGCGCGGCAGGCAGGCGGATTCGATTATTCCGGTTATTTCACCACGGAAGCTGGGAAACGGCTGGCAGCGCTGACGGGTGGGGCGAATTACATCCTGGGACTTGAGGATGGCGGGTCTATAGATGGCAAGAAGCGCTTCCTCGATGAGATGGTCAAGCTGAACAAGGCGGCGGCTATTGCTATTCATCTTGAAAGTGCGCGTGGTCTCCGCGATGAGTTGGGATATTTTCAGGCGGTCCAGAAGAACATTCGCAAGTATGCCATTGGTGGCAGTGGCAAGAGCACCGAGGAGCTGAATGCTGCCATCAAGCAGATTATCTCTGAGGCTGTCGCATCGGAGGGGGTGCTGGATGTATTCGGTGCGGCAGGCATCCAGAAGCCGGACATCTCGATTCTTTCGGATGAGTTCCTGACGACGGTCAAGGCGAGCCCGCATGTGAACCTGCAACTGGAACTGCTAAAGAAATTGCTATCCGATGAGATCAAGTCCATGTCTCGCCACAATGTTGTGCAGTCGCGCAAATTCTCGGAGATGCTGGAGCGCTCTCTGCTCGCTTACCAGAACCGCACATTGGAGGCGGCTGAAGTGATTCTTGAGCTGATCAATATGGCCAAGGAGATGCGCGATGCGCCGAAGCGGGGGGATGAGCTTGGGCTGACGGATGATGAACTGGCTTTCTATGATGCACTGGCCGACCACGGCAATGTCCGTGATGTCATGGGTGATAAAATACTTTCCGAAATTGCCCATGATCTGGTGGATGCCATTCGAGCCTCGGTGGCGATTGACTGGACGCAGAAGGAGAGCGTGCGCGCCAGGATGCGTACCAAAATCAAAAGGCTGCTACGGAAATACGGCTATCCACCTGACAAGCGAGAAGATGCAGTTACAACTGTAATCGAGCAGGCAGAGCAGGTTTGTAGAGACTGGGCTACATGAGGGACCTGTTCTGATTATGCCCAACCTAGATCCTGCAAGTGATTGTGCGTGTAGAGTGCAAGATATTGGTTTATATGGCGTATTGAAAAAACACGTAGTCACCTTATTGGTGATGAGTGTTTTTTCAATAGTCCAGATGAATCAAGAGCTTGTGCTATGCATGTGCAATCACTTGCAGGATCTAGGTCCAACATGGCTGAACACTTGATAAATATTCCAGATAAGCTGCGAGGCGATGCAAAGCGCTTGTTAGAAATATCACCTCATTTTTCTTCCCTGATGCAAACAGCGGATGTAAAAAGCTGTCAGGCTCTCTTCAGGCCGGAGGCGGAAGCGCTGTTGCCGGATGGCAGTGAAGTCCGGGCGCCTGCCTGCGACAGTGACGACCCGGCAGAGTGCATGCGTCATTTACGCTTGTGCAAGCAACGCGGTTTGCGGCATGTGATCTGGTGGGAGCTGGGCCTGCATGGCGATATTGAACATTCATGGGAGTCATTGGCTGACTTTGCTTCAGGTTTATTGCAGCAGGCGCTGGAGATGGCCAAACGCCTGATTGTGCCCCGCTACGGACAACTGGAGGGTGGGCGTTTTTGTATTATCGGGCTGGGAAAACTGGGCGGTCGTGAACTGAATCTGGGTTCCGATGTTGATTTGCTGTTTATCGGGGATGGAGAGGGCGAAACGGAAGGTGGCAGAAGAAGCGTGCCGGCAGCCGAATATTACAGTCAACTCTCACGCATGCTGATTCGTCTGATGTCCGAGCGTACGGAGCATGGTCTGGTCTGGCCGGTGGATATGCGGCTTCGGCCCGGCGGAGACGGAGCCACGATTTGTATGCCTCTGGATGCGACGCTTTCCTGGTATCAGGAATATGGCCAGACATGGGAAAGGGCCATGCTGATCAAGGCCCGGCCCGTGGCAGGTGATATACAGTTGGGCGAGGCCTTCATTGCCGGGTTATCTCCTTTTATTTATCGCCGCTATCTGGATTACACCACTGTGGCGGCGCTGGCTGACATGAAACGGCGTATTGATGTACAGGCCGGAAAATGTGGGATTGTCCCCGGATTCGACGTCAAGCGTGGCAAGGGCGGTATACGTGAGATTGAATTTGTCATTCAGTCCATGCAGTTGCTGAATGGCGGACGCAATCCGGCGGTGAGAGCTCAGTCCAGCATGCAGGCATTGTCAAAATTGGCGCAGGCAGGTCTGGTGAGTCATGGTGAGGCGTCCGCGCTGGGCAGCGCATATCGTTTCTGGCGGCGTATCGAGCATGCGATTCAGGCACGCACGGGCGAACAGACGCATCGCTTGCCCGCTGATTTTTCTGAATACCTGTCAGGTGCGACCGGAATGCACAATATTGAGCAGGACATGGCAATGCATGCGTTCACGGTAGAGGACGCCTTTGCCAAACATGTGATGCCGATTGATGAACAGGGCGCATACGAACAGGACTGGCTGGATGGCTCCCATATGAAATTACCGGAGGCACTGGATGCGGCTGCACAGGCACGTATACGTCTGGCGCTGGAGAAGATCGACGCGCAGCTGTTGCGGGGATTGCTGCCGGAGCGCAGTCGGCATGAGATTGAAACGATTCTGAATGTAGCCATGCCACAATGGCTGGATGATGCCAATGGCGTGACGGCTGTTGAAGCCTTTGCCGATCTTGTTCATAACATTGCAGGCCGGGCGACATGGATTGATTTACTGGCTACGCATCAGGGGGCGCTGAACTGGCTGACTGGCACACTCTCGGCCAGCCGTTATGTGGCGGATCATATTGTGCGTGATCCATCATGGCTGGAATGGCCGCTGGCCGTGGAACGCGGCGATGGCGATATTCAACACGTATGTTGCACTCTGGATGTGTTACGGGAGTTTGATGATGCCGGGCAGGCACTTGCCAGTATCGGTCGGCTGGTGGACAGGGCGCGTTTGTTGTGTGCCCTGGCTATTGATGCGCATACTGCCGATCCATTGACTATCGGTGCGTGGATGGCTGATATGGCGGATGCGGCAACGGATGCGGTGTTCCGCTTGTGCCGGCATCAAATGCATTTACCGGATGATTTTCCACTGGTGACACTGGCGATGGGCAAGCATGGAAGTCGTGAGATGGGGCTGGTTTCGGACCTCGACATGGTATTTGTGCTGGCACATCAATTTCCGGATGAAATGTTGAACGGGCGCAGCATATGGGAACATGCCCAGCGTCTGGGTCGTCGCATGATTCGGTATTTATCGGCGAAGCCACCATTTGGTGCCGGATTTGAATTTGATGCACGGCTGCGGCCATCGGGTAGCAGTGGCATACTGGTGACGAATCTCAATGGGTTTCGCGACTATCAGTTGCATAAGGCGCAAACATGGGAATATCAGGCATTGTGCCGTGCGCGTGCGGTGGCCGGGCCAGAACCGGCCTGTAAATCCATTGCGGCAGTGGTGGAAGAAATCTTGAATCTGTCATGCGGTAAAGCCATGCTGGCTACAGACGTGGCCGGTATGCGTCAGAAAATGCTTGATCACCTGGCCAGTAAGTCCGATATAATCATCAATTTGAAACAGGATGCCGGCGGACTGGTGGATATCGAATTCATAGCGCAGTTTGCTCGTTTGGTTTTTGGCGGGAATCATCGTGGCACGGTGGAAACTTTGCGTCACATGGCGGCCATGGATGATGTTCCCGCAGCATGGCGCAAACATGCCGGGTGGCTGGCCGATACATGGCTGGATTACCGGCAGATGGAAAATGCCCTGCGTGTAGAATTATGGCGTTCCATCGGCGACTTGCCTGTTGATGCCGGGAGTGCGGAGTGGGAAACCATGCGTCGCCATGCGGCTATTTGTAGTCCTGAACAGTTGCGTGATACGATGCAGCAGGTACATGTATGTTTCAAACATCTTCTCCAGGTGAAGTGACTTTTATTTTTCATATAAAGGAATATAATTCCCACAGTTTTTCCGAAAAACCTTACATTTTCTCAAAACAACTTTTATTCCCGGGGAGTATGAATGATCAGAATTGATGTCAAGGCAGGCGCTGTCGCCAAACAACGTAATGATGCAGTGGTATTGCCATTACTGGATGGGCGCAAGCTGACCGAATCAGGCAGGGAATTGCAACAGCTTACGGGCGGGACACTGGCCGCTTTTCTACGCAAGTTTGATATCAGCGGTGCATTTGCCGAGAGCGGTACACTGTATGACGTAGAGGGAACCTTCACGCAGCGCGTGATGTTGATCGGTGCAGGTGAAGAAAAGAAACTGACGCTGAACAGTTTGCGCCGTCTGGCTGCAAAGGTAGCACGTAATCTAGATAAGGGCGGAGCACGTGACATATCGCTGTACCTCACAGAATTGAATGTGCACGGCGCAAGCCTTGCTGACAAGGTGCAGTCGGTGGCTGAGGGCATCTGGCTGGGTCTGTATGTCTTCGACAAGTATCAGACGAAAAAAGAAGAGAATAAACGGGCGCTGCGATCGGTGACCATCATGATTCCGTCACGCCGTGATCTGGATGCCGCCGATGCCGCTTTGGCCAACGCATATGCGATATGTTCCGGTACAAACTTTACCCGTGATCTGGCCAACGAGCCGGGCAATGTCTGCACGCCGGAATTCCTTGGTGAGCAGGCGACCGCGTTGAAGCACCAAAAGTTGAAAGTGACGGTGATGGACAAGGCGGCAATTGAAAAAGCCGGGTTTACCGCATTGCTTGCCGTGAATCAGGGATCGGCCAAAGAGCCGCGTTTTATCGTCCTGGAATATCAGGGAGGCAGGCAGGATGCAGCGCCGGTCGCACTGGTGGGCAAGGGCCTGACCTTTGATGCCGGCGGTATTTCCATCAAACCGGCGGCGCAGATGGATGAGATGAAATTCGATATGTGCGGAGCGGCTGCCGTGCTTGGTATTTTCAAGGCGGTTATCGAGATGAATCTGCCGGTGAATCTGGTCGGTGTGATTGCTTCCACCGAGAATTTATTGGGGTCAGGTGCCTACAAACCTGGTGATATCGTGACGACCTACAAAGGCCTGACCATCGAGGTGCAGAATACCGATGCCGAAGGACGGATTATTTTGTCTGATGCTTTAGCTTATGCCGCTGAACGGAAACCTGCCGAAATCATTGATTTCGCGACTTTGACCGGGGCATGTGTGATTGCATTGGGTGCACAGGCTACCGGACTGATGGGTACAGGGGTGAAGCTCAAGCAGGGACTAAAGGAATCCGGTGATCACACGCACGACCGGGTGTGGGAATTGCCACTGTATGAAGAGTATCAGGAGCAGATCAAGAGCAAGATAGCCGACATCAGAAATATTGGCGGGCGTGAAGCAGGAACCATTACCGCAGCCTGTTTCCTGTCGCGCTTTGTGGGTGACATTCCATGGGCACACCTTGATATTGCCGGCACGGCCTGGAATATGAAGGGTACGGATATTTCGCCATCAGGCGCAACCGGCGCCGGTGTGCGGCTGGTGGTAGATTATCTGAGCAGGAACACATGACTTGCGTGTAAAGGGCAGGGCTCGTCAGCTATTGCAATTCCGGATATGGCAGTTATTGTCCCGATGAAAACAGGCTGGGAGCCTGTCGTGCAGTAAATTTTCTGCAAGTCCAGCAAACTCCCGGGTATTTATTGCGGAAACAGGTACGGGGGCAACATGAGCATTGACTTCGAGTGGTTGGGAAAAGAAATACTGGATCGTGAATTAAGCCGGGAGGATTGCGATGCTCTGGCGGATACTATCACCATCAGGGATTTTTCCGGAGGGGAAACAATTGTCTCACAGGGGCAACTCGGCGGCATACTCTATATTCTTCGCTCAGGGACGGCTGATGTAAAAACCGATGCCAGGGGTGAACACATTCATATTACCGGCGTCGGTGAAGGGGCTCTGTTCGGTGAAATGACATTTCTTACCCGGGAAGCGGCCAGTGCCAATGTAACCGCCAAGCAGGATTGCGTGGTATATGAAATCACGCGTGACAATCTTTCCCGATTAATATCCAGCCATCAGGAACTCGCATATGCTCTGGTTGCCTACATGCTGCTCTATTCCGCCAGAGTCATCCGTAGCATGAACGAGAAACACATTTCGATGTTACACTACATTACAGGACAACGGCTTTAGCCTGAACTATCCGTAAACGGGCATGATTTTATCCATTTCCGCATGATGAAATAAACATGTGGGATTCTCTTGTTTTACTGCTTGTGGCGCTGGTGCTGGTATTCATGGCGGCACAGGCGTTTACAAATTCGCTGGAATTTCTTGGTGAACGCCTGGGCGTTTCCGAAGGTGTGACGGGTTCAATCTTTGCCGCGGTCGGCACCGCCCTGCCGGAAACGATTGTGCCCATCGTGGCCATTCTGGCCGGTGGCGCGGCGCAGCATGTGAATGAGGAGGTAGGCATGGGCGCCATCCTCGGTGCGCCCTTTATGCTGGCAACATTGAGTCTTGGCGTTATGGGTCTGTTTGCCGCGGGGAAGCGTGGATGGACGGATACGCTACAGCCCGAAATATCAGGAATAAAACGTGATATCGGAACATTTCTGTGTGCTTTCCTGCTGGTGGTCATGGCGGCATTCATGCCGGAAACATGGCCGCATGAACTCATTGCCATAATATTGGTTATCATGTATTTTTTCTATGTATTGATTACGATCCGGGCCAGTGCATCCCTGGTGGACAATGGCCACGCGACCGAGGCGGATCAACCCCTGTATCTGGGCCGTATTCTTCCTGCACGCCCGTGGGTGGCTGTGCTTCAGCTTTTGGCGGGGCTGGCCATTCTGATCTGGGGTGCGCGCCTGTTTGTGGATGGCGCGGAACAATTAAGCCGGATACTGGGTGTCTCCGCGCTGGTGGTTTCCCTGCTGATTGTTCCGATAGCTACGGAGTTGCCGGAGAAAGTCAATTCGGTGATCTGGATTCGCCGTGGCCGCGACACTCTGGCATTTGGCAATATCACCGGAGCCATGGTGTTTCAGGGGACGATGATTCCGGCGATTGGCATGCTGCTGATGCCGTGGCGTTTCGGGGATATGTTTGCAAGCCTTGCCGTGGCGCTGGCTTTCACGGGGGTGATCTGGCTGGGCTGGTTATTGCGCGGCGGGCGCCTGTCACCGGTGTATCTGTGTGGCAATGCCTTTCTGTACCTGTTATTTATCGCGGCAGTAGCACTTGCCGCCTGATCCTGCGTAGCCGAATGCAAACATGATTGAAACGGTTCTGGCTGTTGCGGCTATTTTGTATCTGGCACTGCAAATTGAGGATAAACTCAGTATACCTTCCCCTCTGTCACTCATTGCCCTGTCGTTTGGTTTATACACCCTGTTGCCTGAAATTGGCATAACCGAAGATACCGGGCATTTTGCTGCTCTGGTGCTACTTCTGTTGCCCATTCTGCTCATTGCCGACTCCATGGAATTAAGAGTGGCGGAACTAAAAGAACATGGATTGAGTCTCTTTTATCTGGCTGTCGTGACTGTGGCATTGTCCGTGATTGCGGCCATTTTTCTCGGTGACTGGCTATTCGGGCAATATCATTTGTCCCTCGCAGCCATCATCGTTCTGTTTTCCATGGTTCTGGCTACTGATCCCGTCAGTGTCGTCAGTATTTTTTCCAGGTTCGAATTGCCACACCGGCTCAAGATTCTGGCTGAAGGCGAAAGCCTGTTTAACGATGCCACGGCATTGATTGTATTTGTTTTCATCGGCCTGTATGCGCTGGAAGGCGGCACTATTACAGCCGGATACATCGGGAAAATCAGTCTTATCGTTATTCTGGGTTCCGCAGGGCTGGGAATCGGAATCGGTTATTTTTGTCTGGCTGCGCTGAAGACGACGGAGAACAGGATTGCTGAAATGATGGTGCTGATTTTCTCGGGTTATGGCGCATTTGCGCTGGCCGAACATTTTTATACCCTGCTTAATCTGTTCGGCGCCCACACCCATATGCATTTATCCGGCATTCTGTCCTGCATTTTCGCCACTATTACCGTCAATCACTGGATGACCAAAAAGATAGATTATGAAGAACATCGTCTGGACCGGGAAGAAAATGATCTTCGGCAACAATCCGTTCAGCAACGCTCCTCAAGGCGCCTGATTGATTCCGCGCTGGCTGGAATCAAGGTAACTGTTGCGGAGCAGCAGCGGCATTTGCGCACCAGGGAGGATATCCGCTTACTGGCGCTGGTCGCCAATACCATGCTGTTTGTTGCTATGGCGGAAATCGTCAATTTTGATTTATTATTGCAGTATAAAAAAGAAATTCTGGTGATGTTTCTTGCCACGACGGTGATTCGGGCGCTGATGATGGCCAAGTTTGCCATCATCACCAACCGGACCAACAAGATGACCAATGTGAACTTTCGCTGGTGGGGCGTGCTGACCTTTGCCGGCATCAAGGGGGGGCTGTCCATTGTGATGTTGACAATGATTCCGGCGTCCTTTCCGCATCTGGAGATGTTTCAGGCGGTGGTGATTGGCGTCGTGATGCTTTCAACATTCATCTACTCGCTTGTATTACTGGCTGTGATCAGAAGTAATGCCGATATCTTTCTCAAGGAGAAAAAAGCAGAAGATGGAAGTGCCCCCCGGGAATAGAAACCGGACAAGCTTGAACCACAGAGGACACAGAGAGCACAGAGAAAATCGAGTATGGGGAAAAGTTCATGTTTATTGTCAGCTTATGCTTTACTTTGCGTAACTTTGCGTACTCTGCGGTGAAGCGCTTTTGATTATTCATCCAGCCATTTGATAGAGCAGCCGATGGTTGGATACTGTGGTTGGGGTGCGGGCTGACCCGCAAGCATCGCATCCACGGCCGGCACCAGTTCCTCCTGCGTAACTTTAGCCTCGTCCTTCCAGTAATCATCCATACGTCCGTGATAATACAGCTTTCCATCCTTGTCAAAAAGATACAAATCCGGGGTGCATTGTGCATCAAATGTGCGTGCCACCTGTTGCGTCTTATCCGCGAGATACGGAAAATCTATCTCCCACATGGAAATTTTCTCTTTCATGGCGGGGAGGGAATCTTCCGGGTAATCAGGGTGGATGTTCGGATTAATCGCGATGGTGTTTACACCCTTCCGGCGAAATGCCTCAGCATGACGTATCAGACGTGACCATACGGCAAGGGCATAAGGACAATGATTACAGGTGAAGGCCACCAGCAATCCATTCTCACCTGTTTGATCCCGAAGCCTGGTCGGCTGACCATCTACATCACTTAATTCCATATCCGGTATAAGCCATCCCGAATCCACATGTATCGAAGCCACTAAAGCCATGGTTCACCCCTTTTAGCACCGTAAGACGCAGAAAGTTTTACCACCTGAGCCGGAGTCATGGCAGACAGGCGGATACGCACAGGCAGGCAAAGTACGCAGGGGAGCGCAAAGTTTCAAGAGAATGCTATGATCCACACATCAGGCATGATCCTAGAAAAAGCAGTTGGAAGTGCGTGCAGAGTGTAAGGTATTGATTTGAAGGGCGTAATGAAAAAATGCGTTGCCACCTTATTGGTGACAAAGTCCCACGCATGCGGGATGAGCACTTTTTTCATATAGCCAGGCGAATCAAGAACTTGCGCTATGTGCGTGCGGCCAACTGCTTTTTCTAGGATGATAGTAACAATGGAGGGCAAATATGACGGATAGCAAACGGCTGGTTTACTCCACCGTGCACGGATCATTGGGTAAACCAATGCGGGGCAAGGGAAAGAAAAAACCGCGGCAGCCGGGTACAGCCATCATCAATCCGTCCAAACACGGTGTGCGCATTCGCCGGGAGGTCAAGGGACGGAGCGGAAAGGCAGTAAGCGTGATTGATGGACTCCCCCTGTCTGATGAAGAACTTAGAACCCTTCTTAAGCAGCTCAAAGGTCAACTGGGAACCGGGGGGACAATCAGGAACGGAAGCCTTGAAATTCAGGGTGATCAACGGGACAAACTGCTGCAACTTCTTAAAAAGGAAGGGTATAAAGCCAAACTTGCTGGCGGTTGAAGCTATACGATAGGGTGCGGGAAATGGCCGGAGCAAGTGAACCATGGAACTTTTCGAATTTACTCTGACACAGGGGTGCATCGTATGCGATTTGACCCGCATTGAGCGTAAGCAATGCTATCCGGAAAACGCGTCTGGCTGAAGAGGAAAAGACCATGCCATCGGTGCAGAGTCAGATCAGCAACGAACAGATTGCGCTGCTGTACAGGCAATTGCCGACTAGCC
>CAZJRL010000045.1:0-10733 GCA_964548425.1 uncultured Zetaproteobacteria bacterium
TAGCACTCTATAGTGCGCCGCCTGATTTTCCGGAGGTATTGATTTTATGGCAACTGTGATTCGCTTGCAACGTGGTGGACGCAAGAAGCGCCCGTTTTATTCCGTAGTGGTGATGGATAAGCGTAATCGTCGTGATGGCGCATTCATCGAAAAGATTGGATTTTATGACCCGTGCAGGGAACCCGATGTAATTGAGCTGAATCTGGAACGGGTAAACGCCTGGATCAGCGAAGGCGCACAGATTTCTCCCCGCGTTTCCAGTCTGATAAAACTTGTGGAAAACCCTGATCTGGTTGAAAAAACCAAGGCTAAAACAGAAGAAAAGGCTGCCGTAAAGCAGGCTGCTGTGGAAGCAAAAGCCAGAGCGGAAGCCGATGCTGCTGCCAAAGCCGAAAAGGAAGCTAAACAGGCTGAGGAAGAGGCCGCCAGGGCTATTGCTACCGCTGAAGAAACGCCGGTCGAGGAAGCTTCACCTGTGGAAACAAAGGAATCCGGGCCAGTAGAGGAAAAAAAGACTGCTGGCGAAAAAGATGAGGAGAAGGCTGACGCCTGATCGTCTGCTTGAAGTTGGTGTGATTCATAGGCCTCACGGCCTGAAGGGCGCACTAACGGTTTATTCATATACCCGGCCTGCCATCGGCATTGCCGGGTATTCTTTTTGGTGGTTGGGATCAGATTTAAAATCTGCCAGGTCATATAAGGTTGAGCACTGCTGTCAGCATGGTAAACGTATCCTTGCCGAACTGGCAGGTGTGACGAATTGTGCCCAGGCAGCCTTGCTGGAGCAGGCACGCATCTGGGTGCCTGCCGGTGAAGTGAAGCTGGATGAGAGCGAATGCCTTTGGGTGGACTTGATCGGCTGCGAGGTGCGCCGAACTGGCGGTGGTGGATTGCTGGGCACTGTGGTTGCGCTTGAGGATTTTGGGGCACAGGATATTCTGATTGTACGCACGCCCGAAAATGCCGAAAATCCCGGTGAATGGATGTTGCCTTTCATCAAGGATGTGGTGCTGGATGTAAATATGACCACACATTGTGTCACCATTGATTTACCCGAAGGAATGGATGCATGTTTCACGCCCAGGTCCTGACTCTCTTTCCCGGGTTTTTTGATTCCCCTTTGTCCTGTTCGATCCCGAAGCGGGCCATTGCGGCAGGTATCGCTTCAGTTGACTGCATCCAGATTCGTGATTTTGCCACGGACAAACATCACCGCGTGGATGATACCCCCTACGGCGGCGGCCCCGGCATGGTATTAAAACCCGACCCGGTGGTGGCGGCCATTCGTGAGTCGCGCCTGCGCCATCCGGGTACGCATGTGGTCATGCTGACACCGTCCGGAATCCGTTTTACCCAGAGTAAGGCGCTGGAATATATGGAGAAAGGAAATTTGACCCTTCTTTGTGGTCGCTATGAAGGCTTTGATGAGCGTATCTGTGATGATGTAGACGAACAACTTTCACTGGGTGACTATGTACTCTCCGGTGGTGAACCCGCGGCCATGTGTGTGCTGGATGCCGTCATACGCTTGCTGCCCGGCGTGCTTGGCAGCCCTGAATCAGCCGTGCTTGACTCGTTTACACAAGAGGGGATCCTGGATTGGCCGCATTATACCCGGCCCGAGGAATTTGAGGGTAAAAAAGTTCCGGAGGTATTACTTTCCGGCAACCATGCCGCCATTGAGGCATGGCGACGCGAACAGTCGGCAGTGCGGTCCGATCGGCGGGATAAAAAATAAGAGGGCGCTATTCATCATGCACGTAGAACAGGGATGATCAAAAGTGTTTCACCGCAAAGTACGCAAAGTTGCGCAAAGTAAAGACGAGATACATATAAACCCATGGGCCGTACTCCCACTGCTGAATGTATATTCGTTACAAAAAGGCTAGTTTAATCGGGCAACTATTGCCGCCCCCACCGAATCACCAAACACATTCACCGTCGTGCGGCAGCGGTCAAGGAACCAGTCAATAGCCAGTAGCAAACCAATCCCCTCCAGCGGCAGCCCCACCGCTTCCAGTACAATCATCATGGTCACCAGCCCTGCTTCAGGAATGCCGGCCGCACCAATAGCCGCCATGGCCGCCGTCACCAGCACCAGCATTTGCTGACCAAGACTCAAATCCACGCCATAAGCCTGGGCAATAAACAGGGCTGCTACTGCTTCATACAGTGCCGTTCCGTCCATATTAATGGTTGCCCCCAGCGGCAAGACAAAACGGCGCGCTTTTTCATCCACGCCGGCAGCTTTCACGCCGTCCATCGTCACCGGCAACGTGGCGCTGGAGGATGCCGTGGAAAAAGCAGTCATCAATGCTGTTCCCATGTGCCCCAGGTATTCGGCAACCACCCTTCGTCCCAATATCGCCAGCAAAACACACAGGATGCCGGCATGAAGCAGCAGACCGGAAATGACGGCCAATGCATATCTGGCCAGGCCTCCAAGCTGCGCCATAAAAGCCTCTCCGCCTCCGGCCGCACCCAGGCGGGAAGCAATAAGAGCAAAAACACCAACCGGTGCAAATACCATAATCCAGTGAACCATGGTCATCATGGCTTCATTCAGGCCTTCAAAAAAAGCCACAACAGGACGTCCGCGTTCACCAAGCGTGGACAGGGCCGCGGCAAAAACAATACAGAACACAATCACGGGAAGGAGTTTCATGTTCGCCGCCGCGGCAATGATATTGGGATGCACCAGAGAGAGAATCAGATCGCTGACGCCCACATCGCCAGCTTTGGGTGTTGGCGCCTGCAAATCAGTTCCAAGAGAGACGCCGACACCCGGTTGCCACACATTTGCCATGGCAAGCCCGATGGCTACGGCAATCAGTGTTGTTGCCATATAATACCCAATGGACAAACCGCCCATACGCCCCAGGCTGCGCACATCACCCAGCCCGGCCACACCGCTAATCACACTGGCTGCCACCAGCGGTACAATCAGCATTTTAAGCGCAGTCAGGAACAACTGGCCAAGCCATGCCACCGATTGCATGGCATCTCCCCATACATAACCGGAAACACCGCCGGCAATGATGGCGAGGCCCATGGCCCAAACCAGCAACCGTTCACTGTTCATGTGCATGGACCCGCCTTCTGGCCAACATCAAATCACGCGGGCGACCTATGTCAAACCAGAACCCGCCGTGCAACATACCGGAACAACGATGTTCATCCGCAAGGGCCTGAATCGTATCAACCAGCGGAAACACTTGTCCCGGAAGCCGTGCATCCAACGCATTTTGTTCCCATACAGACACGCCGGCAAAGGTATAACGTGGATCACCATCCGGAACAAGCAAACCGTGACGCAAGGCGAAATCGCCGGCGGGATGATGTGCGGGATTGGAAACCAGGGCAAGACAGGCGCCCGCTTCCGGACATACTCTTGCCAGGGTCTGCACGTCTATGTCAGCCAAAACATCGGCATTATGCACCGCCAGCAAACCATGGCCGGGAAGCAGTTGCATCGCCGTACGCATCCCGCCACCCGAATCAAGCAGTGTTTCTTCCCGACTGTAATACAGCCGTACGCCAAATCGGGAACCATCGCCCAGCGCCCTGACCAGTTTTTCCGCGTGATGATGCACATTGACGGCAATATCGCGGATCCCCTGCGCTGCCAGTCCGCGTATGACATGCACAATCACCGGCGTTCCCGCCACTTCAATCAATGCCTTGGGACGGTCACGGGTTAACCACTTCAGGCGCGTACCGAGCCCGGCGGCCAGAATTACCGCGCGCTCAACCCGCATTCTGATCAATCATGGCAACTACCAGCAATGCAGCCCTGCCAACTGAGGTTCTCAATAGTCCAGATGAATCAAGAGCTTGCGCTATGTATGTACGATCACTTGCAGGATTCAGGTTCAAGTTCAACGCCCCAGCCTTTTCATGATCTCCGGCAACTGCTCCAGTGCTGCCTGCCTGCCTTTTTCAATTTCCTGTTCCGGATTGGAAAAATCATGCCATTGCGTGAATCCAACCAGGGGCTCAATCAGCACATCGGCATACGCTTTCTTATATTGCCGCAGATACAATGACTTGATACGCGTTGCCCAGTCCACCATGCCGATCACGTTTTTTGGTTCTTCATCAGGGCTGGGGCGTGCACCAACATTTACGGCAACGATAAACTGGTCCGGGTTAGACATCATTTTGGCTTCCTTGGCTGGCAGTTCCGAAGCCACACTGCCATCGACAAATCGCTCTCCATGAATCGTTACAGGATTAAATACACCGGGGATTGCCATACTTGCCGCGATGGCACAGGCCAGAGTGACGTCAGCATCCGGGGAAAACATCTGACATTCCCCTGACGGGAATTTCACCGCGGTAATGTACATGGGAATTTTCAGGTCATTGAATGATTTGTCCTGACAAAAGGCATGTACGATTTCAATCAACGTTTTGACATCAGTGACCGCAATGCCGGTTGCCGCCCGTGTAAACAGAATGGATTGCCGTGCCGCGGCGGTCAGTCGTGACAGCCAGCTCTGATCTTCCACCTCCGCCCCGTCCAGAACGGGTAAATCCAGGCTGTTGAACAAATCCGACTCCAGACAGTCCCTTGCCCGTTCAATGCATGCACTGGCATCCGGATTCAGTGCGTACATGGCGCCAAACAGTGAACCGATACTGCTGCCCACAATGGCGTCCGGTTTCAGATCATGCGTTTCCAGCACATCCAGCACTCCCAGATGTGCCAGTCCACGCCCACCGCCGCCACCCAGAGCCAATACAAATCCTGTATTTCTCTTGCCAAACAGCTTGTCCAGCATATTTACACCTCCTTTGGCAATTGTGCGGCATCCGACAACTGCTTGCACAACACATCAGTCTCTTCTTTCGACAAAATATGACCATCCCGCCGGGTCAGGAAAAATACATCCACGGCCTTTTCGCCAAACGTGCTGATATTGGCGCCACGCACATTAAAACCGGCCTCCGCAACCTTGCCCGCAAGCAGGCTCAAGAGGCCCGGACGGTCAGCCGCCGTCACCTCAATCGCTGTCTGGCGGCTGGATGCCAGTGGCAAAGGATGCGCCATGACGGATACATGCTGCATCAATACATGTGATTTCTGTTTGCGGGTTCTCACCGCAACATGCCCGCCTGCCGCCTGTTTGATGCGTTGCTTCAGCCTCGACACATCACTCTGTTCGGATAATGGTTTTCCATCACCCCCCTGAATGTGAAACACATCCAGTACCCGCCCATCCTTTAATGCATAAGCCTGGGCCGCCAGAATATTAATATGACCGGCCATGACCCCGGCAATATCCGCAAACAGCCCCTGACGATCCGGCGCCAGCACAAGAATCAGGCTTTCACCCCGTTCATTATCCACCAGCGCATCCACGCCAACACCACCTTGTGCATTGGCCATAATACGCCCGGCCCACAGCAGGTGCCGGGGAGGCAATCCCAACACCACTCGCCATGGCAATGGCGCCAGAACACGGGCCAGCATCTCACGCTCGCCGCTACCGGCCTTCTTCAGGGCACTCTCAATACGCACCTGTGCACGTTCCTTCGAGCTTATGCTCGCATCTTCCTCTCCCATCAAATAACGCTCCGTGGCCAGATACAGATCCCGCAGCAACGCTCCCTTCCAGCCGTTCCACACATTCGGACCGACCGCGGCAATATCAGACACCGTCAGCAACAATAAATAACGAAGCCGCTCTACATCCCCCATTTTCCGGGCAAATCGCTCAATCACCGCCGGATCGGACAGATCCGACCGCTGTGATGTCATGGCCATAAACAAATGATAGCGCACCAGCCAGGCCACCAGATTCGTGGCGTCCTGATTCAATCCCAGGCGCTGGCAAACATTCACGGCGCATGCTTCACCCAACTCGGAATGATCACCGGACAAACCCTTGCTAATGTCATGAAACAGCAACGCCAGGTACAACAGCTCCGGCCGTTCAATCTTCCTGAACACATCCACCGCCAGCGCCAGGCGCGTACCATGCAGGCTATGCACCATGTTGCGCGCTTCGCCAATGGCACGGATGGTGTGTTCATCCACGGTATAGGCATGATAATTATTGAATTGCCCTAGCCCCACCGCATGGCGAAACTCGGGAATAAAGCGTCCCAGAACACCCGTATCATTCATTTGCTTGAGAGAAGCGGCCACATTGCGCCGATCGCTCAATATGCGAATAAACATACGGCATGCTGCGGGATCCGTACGGAAAGCGTCATCAATCAGCAGCACGTGCTCACGCACCTGACGCAAGGCCTGACTGGACAGTAAACGATGCCCGCCCTGCGCAACATGAAAGATGCGCAGTAAACGGAGCGGATCCTCATCAAAAATATTGCCGTCACGCACGCCAAGCCATTTTCCCTCCAGCGTGAACCCGTCACCAATATTCTTTCGGCGTATCAGCCACTGAGGATGCAACTCTTCCTGAAAATGCATGGTCAACAGACCGGAAACACGGGCAATGCGCCCGGCATGGCGGAAATAATCCTTCATAAAGGCTTCCACGGCATGCCTTCCGGGTTCGTTTTGGTAACCCATACGCTCCGCAAGCCGCATTTGCTGTTCGAAACCAAGCCTGTCTGAAGCACGTCCTGTCTCCAGATGCACTCCGGTGCGGCAACGCCAGAGAAAATCCTGTGCCTGCATTAAATGACCATATTCCGTATTTGAAATCGCACCTTCCCGAACCAGATCAGCAATATCCTTGCTCCCGTGCCAGACCTTGGCCAGCCAGAATACGGTCTGGACATCACGCAGGCCCCCCTTGCCCTCCTTGATATCCGGCTCCATCAAAAAAGCAGTGCCGCCAGTTTTTACGTGCCGGCCCTCCATTTCCTCCAGTTTGGCCTCGACAAAAGCCTTGCGTTTGTGTGAAAAAAACGCATCTAATTTCTTCCACAATGCCGCATACACAGTCCCGTTGCCGTACAATAGACGCGATTCCAGTCCCGCCGTGGCTGTATTCCAGTCTTCGCGTACATACGCCATGGTTTCATCCACGGTGCGCACCGCATATCCTAATTTGATATTCATGTCCCATGCCGCATAAACAAAGCGTTCGATCGCTGCATTGATATGCGGGCCGACTTTCTTTTCCAGCAGGAACCACAAATCCCAGTCCGATTGCGGGCACAGTTCCCCGCGTCCGTATCCCCCTACGGCCAGCAAATCAACTTCATCCGTATCCGTTCCCGCAATATCCCGCCACATGTCAAGCAACAATGCATCAACACCGGCGCACATCCGGCATACCATCTCGCTGCCACGCGCTTCCGCATCAAACATGGCGCCCAGTTCCGTATGCAGGTCTTGCAACCGCGAAGCATATGCACCGGTATCTGCCTTCACCATTTCCCGTGAAACATCAGTCATCATGCTTCCTTTCCCGACACCCGGCTGCCAGTTCATTCAGCAGATTCAATGCTTCCACGGGCCGCATCGTTTCCACATCAAGCGAGGACAAACGTTCGGATAACTCCCGCAGGAACCGTTGCTGTTCTTCCCTGTCCTTGCGTTCAGCCTCGATAAACAAGCCCAGCTGCGCCTTGCCGGATTCCGCGGACAGTTCCGCTTCGTGTTCCAGCCGGAACAGGTGTTCCCGGGCGCGTTTTACCACGGCGGGTGGCAATCCGGCCAGTTTGGCCACGGCAATGCCATAGGAACGATCGGCGGCATTCTCCTCCACCCGATGCAAAAAAATAACCTCGCCATGGTGCTCCCGCACCATCACCGAGGCGTTAAATGCCTGCGCATATTCATCCGGAAGCGAAGTCAGTTCATGGTAATGTGTGGCAAACAGGGTCAGTACATCATCGCTGTTCATCAGTTTCTCGGCCACGGCCCAGGCAATCGCCAATCCATCCCAGGTGCTTGTTCCACGCCCGATTTCATCCACAATCACCAGGGAGCGAGGCGTAAGCTGATTAAGAATATGCGCCGTTTCCATCATTTCCACCATGAAGGTGGAGCGCCCGGAGGCCAACTCATCGCTGGCGCCGATACGGGTAAAGATACGGCGGGTAAGTGGAATCCTTGCTGCTTCCGCCGGCACAAAACAGCCGGTGTGCGCCAGCCATACGATCCACGCCACCTGCCGCATATAGGTGGATTTACCCCCCATATTCGGCCCCGTCAGCAACATGAAACGACGGCGCATGGCGTGCATATGCGTATCATTTGCGACAAAGTTTCCCGGCTCCAGGCACTGCTCCACCTGTGGATGCCGTCCGCCGGAAACCCTGAGGCTGCGTCCCGAATGGATTTCAGGACGCACATAGCGGTATTCAGCCGCAAGCATGGCGAAACACGCCAGCACGTCCAGCCTTGCCACGGCAGCGGCAGCAGCCTGAATATCATGCGCACGACCGGCCACACCCTGTCTCAAGCCCTCAATCAGCACCCTTTCCTTTTCCAGCGCCGTTTCTTTGGCGCGCAGAACTTCTTCCTCATGCCGATGCAATTCATCGGTCATAAAACGCTCGGCATTCACCAGCGTCTGCTTACGCACATAATGCGCCGGCGCCTTCTCCGCCAAGCTTTTCGGCATTTCGATAAAGTAACCGAACACCTTGTTATACTTTACGCGCAACTTGGCGATTCCGGTCGCGTCGCGTTCTCTTGCCTCGAACTGGCTCAACCACGCATCGGCCCCGCGGGCCAGGTCCCGCAGTCGATCCAGGTCCGTATCAAACCCCGGCTTGATGACACCGCCATCACGAGCGTGCGCGGGCGGAGGCTCCGCCACCGCTGCATCCAGCGTATCCGCCAGTGGTTCAAGCCCGGTCAGCGACTCCCGAATATCCGCAAATAACCCTGTGCGCTCGCCCAGTGTTTCCGCCAGGGAAGGAAGCACCAGCAGCGACCCGGCAAGCCCCCGGTAATCCCGTGGCAAGGCCCGGTTCAGCACCACACGCGTCAGCATTCGCTCCATATCCCGAATACCTGCAAGCTGCTCACGAATGTATTCCTGTGTCTCGCCATCATCCAGCAGGCTTTGCACTGCATCCTGACGCGCACCCATCGCGGCAATATCGTTCAGAGGCCGGTCCAGCCAGTCACGCAACAGACGCGCACCCATCGGCGTACACGTCACATCCAGCACTTCAATCATACCGCCATGCGCGTCACCGGACAGACTTTCGTGTAACTCCAGATTGCGGCGGGAACGCGCATCAATCCCCATGCATGCATCCGTTTCGTGAAATACAGGCAGTTGGAGATGCGCCATACC
Organism: uncultured Zetaproteobacteria bacterium; assembly: GCA_964548425.1. Lineage (GTDB taxonomy): Bacteria > Pseudomonadota > Zetaproteobacteria > Mariprofundales > Mariprofundaceae > JAUZQZ01. The sequence goes on from CAZJRL010000045.1 coordinate 9,237, forward strand.
CTGTTTCTGTGTCTGTTCCAGATAAACCAGCACCGCACCCACCGCAGCCGCGGCAAGCGGGTGTGCAGCAAGGTTTAACGATGCAGGCTCATCCACGCCATAAATCTTTCTGATACGTTCCGCGGCCACTTCAACTGAAAAACTCCAGTCACCGGGATGATGAACGATAAGGGAAGATATCAGCCCCTCGATCCCGTCCATGCCGGACGGCAGCAGCAGTTCCGAAGGCGCCAGAACATCCAGCTGCTCTTCGAGTTGTCCTTTGCCTGCGCCCTCAATCAGGCAAAAGCCCCCGCAAGAAAGATCGACCGCAGCCAGAGCCCATGCTTCCATGCTTCCGGACAGGGCAGTCAATGGTGCGGCACGCCGTTCATTCAGCAATTCCGACTCGGTAATAGTGCCGGGAGTCACCACGCGCACCACTTCACGCCGCACCGGTCCCTTGCCGCTCGGCGGCTCCATCTGGTCACAGATAGCTACCCGCCTGCCTGCTGAAACCAGTCGTGAGAGGTATAATTCCGCCTGATGCCAGGGTACGCCGGCCATGGGGATATCCGTGCCATTGGATTTACCACGTTTGGTCAGTGCTATATCAAGAATCCTGGAGGCTTCCACGGCATCATCGAAGAACATCTCATAAAAATCACCCATGCGGTAAAACAGCAGGCAATCCGCATATTCGGATTTGATGCGAAGATATTGCTGCATCATGGGCGTATGGCTGGAAACGTCAGAGACCTTGGGCATGTGCGAAAAGTAACAGTTTATGAAGAAGTAGATAACTGTTCAGGTTAATTCCTGAAAGTCGTGCACCACCTGTCTGCGTGCGGCTCGCCCGCACAGGCAGGCAGAGGACACAGAGAGCAGAAGGTGAATTGTGACCGGAGGAAATGCCCGTGGTGCGAAGCAAGAGAGGCTCCCCTGGGGGACGGAGGAGATCGAATGAGGGAAAAGATAGGAGGATTTATTCTCAGATTTTGTTTTCCTCTGTGTATCTCTGTGCTCTCTGTGCTCTCTGTGGTAAAATGTTTTGTGCATTATTCATAAATGCTCCGCAGACATCGTGCTACGGGTGCAAAGGATTTGCGATGCCATTCGCATGGTCCGTGATCCCTGAGTGCTTCCAGATGAACCTTTGTACCATACCCCTTGTGTGCGGCAAAGCCGTAAGCCGGAAAAGCATACCCTAAATACCGCATCAAACGATCGCGTACTACCTTGGCAACAATCGATGCGGCGGCAATCTGTTGTATTGAATCATCACCGCCGATCACTGCTTCGGCCAGGACCGGTAAATCAGGCACACGATTGCCATCAACCAACACCTTTGAAGGTTTTACTGTCAAATCGTCAACAGCCCGGCGCATCGCCAGCATCGTTGCATGCAGAATATTGAGATGGTCAATTTCCGCGACTGTTGCATGGCCGATCGAATACGCAACCGCATGTTTGCGCAGATGGTGATAGATACGGATACGTTTCTTTTCGGAAACCTTC
>CAZJRL010000046.1:0-10716 GCA_964548425.1 uncultured Zetaproteobacteria bacterium
CATTTTTGGCCGCTCCAGCGTTATTTCTCGCTGATGTGTATTCAGCACACTACGCTCGAAATGCCTTGCAGCGATCCAAAAACGGCCTCGTCGCTACGTTTGGATTTTATGTGAACAGGCCCTAATATGGAAAACTGGCATTTTGGCATTCGTGACCTGGTGGATATCACTCTGGTTTCGGTGGTGGTCTACTTTGTATTGCGGCTGATACGCGGTACGCGTGCGGTGCAGATGCTTATTGGACTGGCGGTAGTGGTTGTCGTCTACGAACTGGCACGTTTTTTCGGTCTGTTAACCGTAGAGTGGATGTTCGGTCATTTCTTCTCGGCTTTTATTATTATTCTGGTGGTTCTGTTTCAGCATGAGATACGCCGGGCACTGATGCAGGTTGGGGTAAACCCCCTGGCTGCAGCAGGTGCACAAACCGGGCTGGCCGAGGCTTTGGTGGAATCTGCTTTCGCATTATCTCACCGGGGATGGGGCGGTTTGCTGGTGGTTGAGCGTGAAACAGGCTTGAAACATTTGTTTGAATCGGGTGTGGAAATGAATGCACCGGTACGCAGTGATGTCATTCAGGCGCTTTTTTGTCCTCAGGCGCCTATGCATGATGGCGCCGTAATTGTGCAACCCCGGGAAGGTGTTTATGGCAGGGTTATGGCCGCACGGGTATTGCTTCCGCTGGCTCAGGCCAACGCATTGTCCGGAGAATTTGGCACCCGTCACCGGGCAGCAATTGGGTTGACTGAAGAGAGTGATGCGCTGGTTATTGTGGTGTCCGAAGAATCAGGATATGTACGTTTGACGGAGGAAGGGAAGATGAGTGAGCCGCTGGATCGCAATGCCATGCGCAACCGTTTAATGCAGCGGTTATCACAAGCTGTTGCTGCGGATAAGCGGTGATATCAAAAATAGTGCAGCTCCTGAGAGCCAGTGCTTTGAAGTTGCTGGCTGTGCTGATTGCAGTTGTGCTGTGGGTTCAGGTGCATGGCCAGGGTATCGGTTCGTTGAGCATGGATGTACCGCTTCAGCTACAGGGGCTTCAGCCTGATGTGGTCATCGTTAATGATCTTCCGGATCATGTACGTGTTACTGTCAGCGGTTTGCAGGCCAGACTGGCAAGTCTGAAAACGACGGATATACGTGTACCGCTTGATGCTTCGGGACTGAAGGAGCCAGGTGTGGTGGAACGGGCATTGAAGGTGTCAGCTATCCGCCTCCCGGTGGGCCTGACGATTGAGAAACTGCAACCGGATCGCCTGCAACTGCAAGTTGACCGGGTGATTAAACGGGAGATTGCGGTCAAACCGCGTCTGGAACTGCCGGAGGGCTGGAAGGCTCTGAATGTGCGGGTTGAACCTGCCATGGTTGCGCTGACGGGTCCTGAAGTATGGCTGGATGCGCTTGCCAACGTGGAAACCACAGCCGTGCATCCGGATGCAAAAGACGGAGTGTTCAAGGTTACGGTTGGTGTGGAGAGCCCTACGGGGAAGGCCATCCGTCTGGTGGATACCAATGTGAAATTTATCGTGAGTGGAAGTTTGGTACATAAATCCGGAGGTCAAAAGGAGAGAAACTGATGCGGCGCTATTTTGGTACGGATGGGGTGCGAGGCACAGTGAACCAGGAACTGATGACGGCTGAGTTTTCACTGAAGCTTGGCAGGGCGGCAGGTTACGTTCTGACCCGGCATATGAATCACCAGCCACATATTCTCATTGGCAAGGATACCCGTCTTTCCGGTTATATGATTGAATCGGCTTTATGCGCGGGGCTTACAGCACAGGGGATGAATGTGCTGCTGGTTGGTCCGGTACCGACCCCTGCCGTCGCATATTTGACACGCAGCCTGCGTGCCGATGCCGGGGTGGTGCTTTCTGCATCACACAATCCGGCCGGGGACAATGGTATCAAATTCTTCGGCGCTGACGGATTTAAGCTGCCCGACAAAGTTGAACAGGAGATTGAGCACTGTCTTGATAATCTACCGCCGCTTCCGGATGCGACCCGTATTGGCAAGGCTTTTCGTATCGATGATGCACGCGGGCGATATATAGAATTTTGTAAGGCATCGTTACCGCGTGGCTTCCGCCTTGATGGATTCAAAGTGGTGGTGGATTGCGCCAATGGTGCTGCCTATGATGTGGCACCGAGATTACTGGACGAACTGGGTTGCGACGTTGTGGCTATACATAACCAGCCGGATGGGCACAATATCAATCTGGCCTGTGGGTCAACCGATCCGGCGGGTATGTGCGCGCGCGTTGTGGAAACGGGCGCGGATGTGGGTTTTGCGCTCGATGGAGATGCGGACAGACTGATTGCCTGCGATGCCAGCGGCATGATTGTGGATGGTGATCGTGTGATTGCTGCACTGGCGGAGCATCTGTTACATCACAATGGACTGACGGGTAAAGCCGTGGTGACCACGCTGATGAGCAACATGGGGCTGGAGTATCATCTCCGCAGCCTGGGTCTTGATATGTACCGGGCCAGGGTGGGGGACCGCTATGTGCTGGAAATGATGCGTGATAAAGGATGTAACCTGGGTGGCGAACAGTCCGGCCACATTATTATGCTGGACTGCAATACAACAGGTGATGGCTTGCTGACCGCACTGCAACTGCTTTCGGCCATGCGTGACCAGGAAAAGCCATTGTCTGAACTGGCTTCCGGTATGCAGCTGTATCCCCAAAAATTATGGAATATCATATTACCCCGGCGTATGGATATCATAAAGCAGCCACAGATACGGCAGGCTGTGAAAACAGCTGAAGAGCGGCTGAATGGCAAGGGTCGCCTGAATGTGCGCATGTCCGGCACCGAGCCTAAATTACGCATCATGGTTGAGGCCGAGGATGCCGATATGATGCTTGATATCGGGCAGGGCCTTGCTGAACTGATCGAGACAGTAGTTTCCGCCTAGCCTGCATTATTCTGGATAATCTGACAGACTGTTAGCATAAGCGTATGACGCAATTTGATGTATTTAACGGCGATGCCGACGGGTTGTGTGCGCTGCATCAGTGGCGTCTGGCCCATCCGGTCGAATCCGAGCTGATTACCGGCGTCAAACGGGATATTGGTCTGTTACGGCATGTGTCTGCCGGCAGGAAGGCCAATGCGAATGATGCTGTCTGCGTACTGGATATTTCACTGGATTGCAATCGGGAACCGCTGTTACGCCTGCTTGATAAAGGTGTAAAGGTACAGTGGTTTGACCATCATTTTGCCGGTGATATTCCCACGTATCCGAATCTGCAAACGCATATCAATACCGCTCCGGATGTATGCACCAGCCTGCTGGTCAATCAGAATTTGCAGGGCATGTTTCTTCCATGGGCGGTTGTCGCCGCTTTTGGCGATAATCTTTATGATGTTGCCACCCGTATTGCCGCATCACTCACTCTCAGTCAGATTCAATTGCAACAATTGCGTCATCTGGGTGAATGCCTGAATTACAATGGTTATGGCATGACGATTAACGACCTTTATTTTCATCCATCCAGCCTGTATCGGCGCATGAAACCTTTTTCAAATCCGTTTGCTTTTATTGAAACGGATGATGCCTTCACTGTTTTAATGGCAGGTATGAACAGCGATATGAACCGGGCTCGTGAAATACAGCCTGAGTTCGAAGACGGGCATACGGCCCTGTTTGTATTGCCGGATACAGCATGGTGCAGACGGGTCTCCGGCATATTCAGTAATGAACTGGCACGTACACACCCGGACCGTGCGCATGCTATTGCGATATTATTCACGGATGAAGGCAAGCGTGAAGTGTATCGCATGAGTGTGCGAGCACCCCTGACCAGAAAATATGGAGCCGATGAACTGTGCCGGAAATTTCCAACGGGAGGAGGCCGAAAAGCTGCTGCCGGTATTAACGCTTTGCCACAGGAAAGATTTGGTGATTTTATGAGACAGTTCCACACAACATTCTCTCCTCATACTGAATCCTGAAATCTTTGACATAACAGGATGTTCCGGTTAATCTCGCAAGCAGTTTCTAGCGCATATAACTTAACCACATGTAATCATTAACAGGGAGTGGGAGTGACAAAAGCTGAAATTGCCAGAGTGATACACGAGCACGTCGGTCTTTCTAAAAAAGAATCCGGCCAGATTGTTGATGCGGTTCTGGAAGATGTTCGTAAGGCGCTGGAGCAGGGGGAGGATGTTAAACTGTCAGGTTTTGGGCATTTCAAGGTGCGCACCAAGCATCCCCGCCGGGGCCGGAATCCCAAGACGGGGGATGAACTTACTATTTCTTCCCGCCGGGTTGTCACCTTTCATGCAAGCCAGCTCCTGAAAAAGCAGGTGCTTGGTAAAGGTTAATGAATGCCCAGGTTCAGTCTCTCCGTAATGCAGGCATTCCGGTGCCTGATCTGCCCGGGAAACTATTTTTCTCCATCCGGGAAGTCAGTGAATTTTGCGGTGTTGAACCACATGTATTACGATATTGGGAGACAGAATTTCGTCATATCAAACCTGTCAAGAAAAGCGGTAACCGGCGTTTTTACCGACAACGTGATATTTATGCAATTTTACAGATCAAGCATCTTCTCTATTATCTTAATTTTACCATCAAAGGTGCCAAAAAACGCCTGCTCAATGGTGACATTGATAAACTGGTAGAGCAGAATTCAGTACAGGATACATTGCAAAATATCAGGCAGGAGCTTGTTTCCATTCACCAATTGCTGGATGACTAGTTCTGGAAATGACATGTCACGGGACGTAGCGCAGCCTGGTAGCGCACCAGTCTGGGGGACTGGTGGCCGCCGGTTCAAATCCGGCCGTCCCGACCATTTTAGAAGGGCCTGTTAATACTACTTTTAGATGAAACGATATGGCGCGGGTTTTGCCTTTGAACGGTCGCGTCGGCGTATGGTTGCGGAGCAGCTCGTTTCACGTGGTATAACGGATTCCCGCGTGCTTGATGCGATGACCACGGTTCCACGCCATATGTTTATCAATGCCGCGCTTGCCAGTCATGCCTATCAGGATTCTTCATTACCGATTGGCGAAGGGCAAACGATCTCACAGCCCTATATGGTGGGGAAAATGTCCCAGTTGCTGGCCCTGAAAGGACATGAACGGGTGCTGGAAATCGGAACAGGCTGTGGTTATCAGACAGCGGTCCTGTCCCGGCTGTGTCGGCGGGTCTATAGCATTGAGCGCATCCCGTCACTCCATGAGCGCGCCCGTCGTAATCTACGTCTGGCGCGGCACGCCAATGTCATGCTGAAATGCGGTGATGGTACGGAAGGCTGGGAAGAATACGCGCTGTTTGATGCAATACTTGCTGCGGCCGGGGGTGGAAAGGTACCGGAGGCATGGTTGCATCAATTGCGCGAGGGAGGCGTGCTGGTGATGCCTGTTGGATGCCGGGGAGAGCATGTGCTTGTCCGCTTCCGCAAACTTGGAGGCCAATGGTCCGAAGAGTATTTTGATGCATGTACGTTCGTACCACTTGTTCACAGGGCATGATATCTAAGGAACCTCTGAACAACTTATGCATGGAATAACCATGCATTGCGCTTCGTGCCTTGCATGCCATCCTGAAATGACGTTGGCGCGACCATGAATGAGTTGTTCAGAGGTTCCCTGATCCGATTCCGATCGCCATGTGTTATCAATCGTTTTGAAGCATGTTGACTAGTATTCTGAAACCTGCCTGGCTCAGGCGCTGTTACCACTGGACGCTGTCCTGGGCGGATCATCCCCAGGCGCAGGTTGCGCTGTTTTTTATTGCGATTATTGAAGCCAGTATCTTTCCGATTCCCCCGGATATCCTGCTGATTGCCCTGGCGCTGGGTCGTCCCGAGTTGGGGATTCGTCTGGCTCTTCTGGCCACCGCGGGTTCGGCCGTTGGCGCCTGCATCGGCTACATTATAGGCATGCTGCTGTTTGTCAGTGTGGCCAAACCGGTGCTTGAGTTTTATGGTGCCATGGAACAATTTTACCATGTGCAGGCACTGTTTAACGAGTACGGGTTATGGGTTGTGCTGATTGCAGGGTTTTCTCCTGTTCCGTTTAAGGTCATTACCATTGCTGCCGGTGCATTCGGACTACCATTTTCCGGCTTTATGGCGGCAACATTTATTTCCCGTGGCGCTCGTTTCTTTATCGAAGGCGGTTTGTTGCAATGGGGGGGTGAACGTTTACGGGTACTGGTGGAGAGACATTTTGAGGTATTGACGGTTGCCGTAGTCATGCTGGTTATCGCAGGTTTTGTGTTCCTGTGGTTACTGTCGGCAACATAAAGAGCTATCCTGCACTATCATGAATAGCGCAGGGTATGTGCAGAAATCCGCCGGGCAAGGCATCTGATGCAGGATGGTGTGACCACATTAAACCGGAGCAACACTGTGGGTGGCCGCTCAACAGCATGCCCGGAGGGCGCTACACGGATGACCGGGCTCCGCATTACGATACCGGTATTTCTTTGTATACTGTCCCTGTCGGCTTTGCCAGGCTGTGTCAGGACTGTGTTTCCGCCTGTATCCGTAAGTAAAAGTAAAGCGGTGCATCAGGTACAGCCGGGGGATACGCTATACAGTATCAGTAAGCGATACGGCATGGATTACCGCATATTGGCCCAGCGTAATCATATTCATTATCCTTACACCATTTACACAGGTCAGCGCTTTTATCTGAAAGGAATTGCACCGCGCCCAAGTTATATTCCCTTACCCAAAAAACGCGGTGGAATTACGGCCGGTAAAAAAATATCCCGTCACCGTGTAATAAAATCACGCAGGCATAAAAGCACTTCCAGGGCCAAACGTCGTAATATCGTTCATCTGCACTGGCCTGTGCGTGGAAAAGTGACCCGTGGATTCGGCAGCAGACACGGGAGACCGCATGACGGTATAGATATTGCTGTTCCTGAAGGTACGCCCGTACGGGCTTCTGCTGCCGGGGATGTGGTGTATTCCAGTCGTCGGCTTACGGGATATGGTAATCTGATTATTATTCGTCATAGTCACGATATGTTTACAGCCTATGCACATAATCAAACTAATCTTGTACGCCGGGGAAAACATGTGAAGCGCGGTGATATTATCGCCCGTGCCGGGCACACGGGACGGGCAACAATATCAAATTTGCATTTCGAGATACGCCGGGGGCCAACACCCGTGAATCCCCTGGTATACTTGCCTAAACGATAAGCAGACAGGCGGTAGTATTCATGAATAGTGCAGGCTAGTCTCTTTCCCGTGAAATCTTTTCCTTTATATTCCGGTGTTTTTGTAGTTTTGGGGATATACGATGGGTAAACGTCACAGCGTTGATCCTATGACGCTGTATATGCGTGAAATATCACGTTATGACCTGCTGACTGCCGAACAGGAGATTGAAATCGCCCGGGCTATCGCTAAAGGAAACGAAGAGGCCCGGCAAAAGATGATTAATGCAAATTTGCGCCTGGTCGTCAAAATTGCCAGGCGCTATATGAACCGTGGCATGCCACTTTCGGATTTGATTGAAGAAGGAAACATTGGTTTGATGCGAGCTGTTGAGAAGTTTGATGAAGCACATGGATGCCGTTTTTCAACGTATGCCACATGGTGGATCAGGCAATCGGTGGAACGCGGTATCATGAACCAGGCCCGGACCATCCGTTTACCGGTGCATATTGGCAAGGAATTTAATGCTATTATGCGTACCGCAAAAACCTTGCGTTCAAAGCTGGAGCGTGAACCGACTGACAAGGAAATTGCCGAATATCTGGGAAAGACACCAGAGCGTATTCAGGCTCTGCAAGGCGCGCATCAATATACGGAAAGTGTTGATGAATTGCTGCATGAGGATGGAGATTTCACGCTGTATGATATTACCGAGGATGAGAAGGCTGAGCAGCCGGGTGACCACCTGGAAGAAGTTATCCGTACGGATATGCTTCATTCATGGCTGGCACAATTAACGGATAAGGAACGGAAAGTGGTCTATTTGCGCTATGGCCTGAATTCCCGCAATGATTCATGGACCCTGGAAGCCATTGGTCGCCATATGGGGGTGACACGAGAGCGTATTCGCCAGATCCAGGTGGGCGCGCTGCAAAAGTTGCGTCACATCATTCACAAGCACGATATTCACTCCGAGGAGGTATTATGACTTCCAGTATGGCAGTTAACTTGCGGAATTATATCCGCGATATTCCCGATTTTCCCAAACCTGGCATAACATTCAAGGACATCACTCCCTTGCTGGCGGATGGCGATGCCTTTGCCGCTTCCATTTCCGGCCTGGCTTGCCAGATGCCCGCCAATATTGATGCCATTATCGGGATTGAATCACGTGGATTTATCTTTGGCGCGGCGCTGGCCCAGCAAACCGGATTGGGGCTGATTCCCGTGCGCAAGCCCGGCAAACTTCCAGCGGATGTACATGGCGTGGATTACGAACTGGAATATGGCGTAGATCGGCTGGAAATTCATCGCGATGCTGTCAGTGCCGGGCACAGAGTCGTGATTGTGGATGATTTACTGGCAACGGGAGGAACGATGCGTGCAACCGTCGAACTGATTCATCAACTGGGTGCGGAGATTACCGCCTGTTTGTTTGTCGTCGAACTTGCCTTTCTGAACGGACGAAAAATATTACAGGATGTTCCGGTTCACAGTCTGATCTCTTACGCGCAACCATAATATTTCAGTATACCCCCTGATTTTCCTGATAAACTGTGTCAAACATGCTTGTTTGTGAAAAAAACTGTATCTGTTTCCCTTGTTTATGAATAAATCAGGGGCAATCCGGTCAGTGACATCATCCTGTTGATCTGTTACGGGTAAATGACGTTTGATGGGTGCAGGAAAGGTATAAAACCGTTAGTATGCATGCGGTCCGCATCCTGCATGAACGATACCGGGACAAGCCCTCGTAGCTCAGATGGATAGAGCGGCTGCCTCCTAAGCAGCAGGCCACAGGTTCGACTCCTGTCGAGGGCACCATGAACTACCAGGGGGACGTCTGAACAGGCAGGATTACGCTGTGCGGGCACGCAGACAGATACATGTAACGATAATTTTATGAAGCTATCACCAGTTAGGGGATAAAAGCCAGAGGGATACATGACCATGGATCAATTGATGACTTCCATACCGGTTCAGATTGAAGAGGAAATGCGCCGTTCGTATCTCGATTACGCGATGAGCGTGATTATCGGACGGGCGCTTCCCGATGCACGCGATGGATTGAAGCCTGTGCACCGTCGTATTCTTTATGCCATGCAGGAACTCGGTTGTACCTATGACAAACCATACAAGAAATCCGCACGCGTCGTTGGCGATGTGATTGGTAAATACCATCCGCACGGCGATTCCGCCGTCTATGATGCACTCGTACGTATGGCACAGACATGGAGTATGCGTCATGTTCTAGTGGACGGGCAGGGGAACTTTGGTTCGGTCGATGGTGATTCTCCGGCGGCCATGCGTTATACCGAAGCACGTATGAGCCGGCTTTCCAGTGAGTTGCTGGCGGATATTGATAAAGATACGGTTGATTTTGCCCCCAATTATGATGATTCACTGAGAGAGCCCAAGGTGCTTCCGGCGCGGTTCCCCAACCTGCTGGTCAACGGTTCACAGGGAATTGCGGTAGGTATGGCGACCAATATACCGCCACACAATCTGGGTGAGACCATCAATGCAACCATTGCCCTGATTGAAACGCCAGGTATTGATGACGAAAAACTCATGGACATTATGCCGGGGCCGGATTTTCCCACTGGCGGTTTTATTTATGGCCGCAAGGGTATGCGCAATGCTTTTCTGACAGGCCGCGGATCCGTAACCATGCGCGCCCGGGCTGTGGTCGAGATTCACCCGCGTACCAAGCGCGAATCGTTGATCATCACCGAACTTCCCTACCAGGTAAACAAGGCTGTTCTGATTGAGAATATTGCTGCACTGGTACGAGACAAGAAACTGGAAGGTATTTCTGATCTGCGTGATGAATCCGATCGTGATGGCCTGCGGATTGCCATTGAATTGAAAAGGAATGAAATTCCTGAAGTCATTCTGAATAACCTGTACAAGCATACGCAACTGCAATGCAATTTTGGTTGCAATATGCTGGCGCTGGTAGACGGGCAACCGAAGTTATGTGGTGTTCGTGAATTCCTGACACATTTTGTTGATCACCGGCGTCAGGTGGTAACCCGGCGGTGTCTGTTTGAACTGGCCAGGGCTGAAGCCCGGGCTCATATCCTTGAAGGTTTGCTGATTGCGCTGGATCATATTGATGCGGTCATCAAACTTATTCGTGCCAGCCAGACCACAGATGAGGCGCGTGAGGGGTTAATGCATGATTTTAGCCTGTCGGAAAAACAGGCCAAAGCGATTCTGGAGATGCGCCTGCAGCGTCTGACCGGACTGGAACGCGATAAAATCAAGGCGGAATATGAAGAAGTGCAGGCCACCATTGCACATTTGAAGGCAATTCTGGCCGATGAAAAATTGTTGATGCAAGTGATTGTTGAAGAATTACAAGCTGTGCGCAATAAATATACCGATCCACGCCGTACGGAAATCATGGATGAAACAGCCGAACTCTCGGTGGAAGACCTGATTACCGAAGAGGACATGGTGGTGACGATTTCCAATGAGGGCTACATCAAGCGCAATCCGGTTACACTGTATCGCGCACAGCGCCGGGGCGGCAAAGGCAAGACGGCCATGACGACCAAGGAAGAGGATTTCGTTG
>CAZJRL010000047.1:0-10678 GCA_964548425.1 uncultured Zetaproteobacteria bacterium
AACGTCCGAATTCGCTTTATCACGATTGTGATGGAAATTCGGGTTAAATTACAGATTATTCATGCGTTGAATGGTTGCAATAGTCCATATTGAATCAGAATTCTCTACTCGGGCAAATTCGAATTTCCCATCAAATATGTATCAATGGCACGGGCGCACTGGCGGCCTTCTCGAATAGCCCACACGACCAGTGACTGCCCCCGGCGCATATCACCGGCGGCGAATACCTTGTCGATACTCGTTTGATAATCATTCGTATTGGCTTCTACATTGCCGCGCGCATCCTGGTTCACCCCCAGCTCATCGAGCATGCCTTCATGAACCGGGTGGACAAACCCCATGGCCAATAGCACCAGATCGGCCTTTAATTCAAATTCACTGCCGGCTATTTCGGACATATTCCAACGGCCGTTTTCATCCTGTATCCATTCTACGCGCATGCACTCGATGGCCGTCACGTGGCCGTTGTCATCACCGATGAATCGTCTGGTTGATACGGCGAAATCCCGTTCACAGCCTTCTTCCTGTGAAGTGGACGTGCGTAGCTTCATGGGCCAGTTGGGCCATGTGAGCAGCTTGTTTGGCGTTTCCGGTGGTTTTGGCATGATTTCCAGTTGGGTTACGGACTCGGCTCCCTGACGATTGGATGTGCCAATACAGTCGGAACCGGTATCACCACCCCCGATGACAATCACATGCCTGCCATCCGCCATGATACGCTCATCGGCTGGAATATCATCGCCAAGCACCACTTTGGTCTGCTGTGGCAAAAACTCCATGGCAAAATGGACACCATCCAGATCACGGCCTTCAATGGGCAGGTCACGCGATTGTTCGGAGCCACCGGTTAATGCAATGGCATCAAATTCATTCAGCAATGCTTTGGTGGAAATATCAATACCAACATGTGTGTTTTCCCTGAACTCCACGCCCTCGGCATGCATCTGCGCCAGTCGGCGGTCAATAATATGCTTCTCGAACTTGAAGTTCGGAATGCCGTAACGCATCAAACCGCCAATACGGTCATTCTTCTCGAATACCACCACATCATGACCTGCCCGTGCCAGTTGCTGGGCGCAAGCCAGGCCTGAGGGACCGGAACCGACAACAGCAACACGTTTGCCTGTTTTGTGTTTGGCAATTTCCGGTTTAATCCATCCCTCTTCCCATGCCTTTTCAACGATGGCCAGTTCGATATTCTTGATCGTTACGGCATCGCCAATGAGGTTCACCGTACAGGCTTCTTCGCAAGGGGCGGGGCAGATGCGGCCCGTGAATTCGGGAAAATTATTGGTGGAATGCAACACATCAATCGCATCCCGCCACAGTCCCTTGTATACCAGGTCGTTCCAGTCCGGGATGATATTATTGACCGGACAACCGTTGTGACAGTAGGGAATACCGCAGTCCATACAGCGTGCACCCTGCGTCTGCATGTCCGCCGGAAGCCTGTAGAACTCATTGAAATGTTCAATACGGTCCGCGACCGGAGCATAACTCAGGCCCTCGCGTGCATATTCCTTGAATCCCGTGGGCTTACCCATGGATATGCTCCTCCTCACTTTCGCTGTTTTGCATTTCGGTTTCCATTTCCTGTAGCGCACGGTGATAGTCAACAGGCATGACCCTGACGAATCCGGGTAGAAAATCCTGCCAGTTGTCGAGAATGTTCCGGGCAACCGCTGAGTTCGTGTAATGTATGTGGCGTTCAATCAGGGTGCGCAGAATCTTCTGGTCATTCTGGGACAGGGAATGCCGGATATTTACACGGCCATGCATCTCCAGATCCGGCCCCTGATGATCCAGGTCTTCCAGGGCCACGGCTTCGGCAGCTACCGGTTGCAAATCAACCTGCGCCATATTGCAACGGGTTTCAAATGTACCATCTTCATCAAGAACATAGGCAATGCCGCCACTCATACCGGCCGCAAAATTACGTCCTGTGCTGCCTAGCACGACAACAGTGCCTCCGGTCATGTATTCACATCCATGGTCGCCAACGCCTTCTACAACGGCGATGGCGCCTGAGTTGCGTACGGCAAAGCGTTCCCCCGCAATACCACGAAAATAACATTCACCGGCAATAGCGCCGAACAGGACCGTGTTGCCGACGATAATATTCTCTTCCGGTTTGATTGTTGACTCGGCCGGAGGATAAATAGCGATACGGCCACCGGATAAGCCTTTGCCAACATAATCATTGCCTTCGCCAGCCAGATCTATCGTGATACCACGCGCCAGCCATGCACCCAGGCTCTGGCCTGCCGTACCTTTGGCCCGGATGTAAATACTGTCTTCAGCCAGCCCTTCGTGGCCGTAGCGTTTGGCGACTTCACCGGAAAGCATCGTGCCAAAACTGCGATCAACGTTGCGAATGGGTGTCTCAATGGTCACGGGTGTTCTACCTTCCAGCGCCACTTTCGATTGTTTGATGAGCCATTGGTCCCTGATGCTGCCCAGTCCATGATCCTGGGATTCACAATGGTAAACCGGCGTACCATTCGAATCCGGGCGGTGAAAGATGGGTGATAAATCCAGCCCCCTTGATTTCCAGTGGCGAATAGCATCGTTGGTATACAGCATATCAGAACGGCCAATCAGTTCATTGAATGTACGGAATCCAAGTTCCGCCATGATTTCACGTGCTTCCTCTGCTACAAACATGAAGAAATTAACTACATCCTCCGGCTTGCCAACGAATTTCTTGCGTAATTCAGGGTCCTGTGTGGCAACGCCAACCGGACAGGTGTTCAGATGGCATTTACGCATCATAATGCAACCCTCGGCGATGAGTGCAATGGTGCCAAATGCCACTTCATCCGCACCCAGAAGGCCGGCAATCACCACATCACGCCCGGTGCGCATTTGCCCGTCGGCCTGCAAGGTCATTCGGCTGCGCAGCCGGTTCAGCACCAGTGTTTGCTGCGTTTCCGCCAAGCCCAGTTCCCACGATGCTCCGGCATGCTTGATGCTGGTGAGCGGACTTGCACCGGTGCCGCCGTCATGACCGGAAATTACCACATGATCCGCATGCGCCTTGACCACGCCCGCGGCAATCGTGCCGACGCCAATCTCCGAAACCAGCTTGACGCTGATGTCCGCCGATGCATTGGTATTCTTCAGGTCGAATATCAGTTGCGCCAGATCTTCAATAGAATAAATATCATGGTGCGGGGGAGGGGAGATCAACCCTACGCCGGGGGTAGAATGGCGTACGCGGCCAATGCGTTTATCCACCTTGTGCCCCGGCAATTGACCGCCTTCACCCGGTTTGGCGCCCTGGGCAATCTTGATTTGAATCTGATCGGCATTGGCCAGGTATTCCGTGGTGACGCCGAAGCGCCCGGAAGCCACCTGCTTGATGGCCGAGCGCATTGAATCGCCATTCGCAAGTGGTGTAAAGCGCACGGTTTCCTCACCGCCCTCGCCGGTGTTGGATTTTCCGCCCAGACGGTTCATGGCAATGGCCAGCGTGGAATGAGCTTCATGTGAGATGGAACCGAAGCTCATGGCGCCCGTGACAAAGCGTTTGACAATGTTTTCGGCGGGTTCAACTTCTTCCAGCGGAACGGGCTTGCTCTTTCTGAACCTGAACAGGCTGCGTAGCGTAGTCAGACGGCCACTCTGGTCATTGATGTGCTGTGCATATTCCTTATACAGATCATCATTCCCGGTGCGCACCGCATGTTGAAGTTTGGCAACCACTTCCGGCGTCAGCAGGTGTTGCTCACCGCGCACACGCCATGCATATTCACCACCAACATCGAGTGCATTTTTGTATACCTGTTTGTCGCCATAGGCATCGCGATGCCAGCGCACGGCTTCCTCGGAAATTTCAGCCAGGCCCGCCCCCTCGATCCGGGTTGGGGTACCGGTGAAGTATGCATCAATAAATTCAGATGAAAGACCGATGGCTTCATAGATTTGTGCGCCACAGTAGGATTGATAAGTAGATATACCCATCTTGGACATCACCTTGAACAAGCCCTTGTCTACGGCCTTGATGTAACGGGTTCTGATTTCCTCAAAGGAAAGTTTGTCAGGAAACTGGCCACACCGGTGCAAATCGAACAGGGTTTCAAAGGCGAGATAGGGGTTGATAGCCTCCGCGCCAAAGCCTGCCAGGGTGGTGAAATGGTGTTCTTCACGGGCACTGCCTGTTTCAACCACCAAACCGGTTTCAGTGCGCAGACCCTGGCGGATCAAATACTGATGCACGGCGCTGGTGGCCAGCAATGCCGGAATGGCAATATGATCCGCGTCCATTTCACGGTCGGAGAGAATGACGATATTGTAGTGCTTGCATACCGCCGCTTCAGCCTTCCTGCACAAATGATCAATGGCGGTCTTCATTCCCGCCGCACCTTCGTCAGCCGGATAACACATGGAAAGCGTAATGGTATGAAACTTGCCTCCGGTATAGCGATCGATGTGGCGCACCTTTTCCAGATCAATGTTATTGAGGATGGGTTGATGAACTTCCAGACGCATCAGGGGTTCTTCTTCACCCAGCCCCAGCAAATTCGGGTTCGGACCCATGATGGAGGTCAGACTCATCACCATCTCTTCACGGATAGGATCAATCGCCGGATTGGTGACCTGAGCGAACAACTGGCGAAAATAGTTGTACAGAGGTTTGGCATGATTGGAAAGTACCGCCAACGGACTGTCATTGCCCATGGAACCAACCGGACCCTGCCCCGCGATTGCCATCGGTATGATCAAAAATTTCAGATCCTCCTGCGAATAGCCAAAAGCCTGTTGACGATCCAGCAAGGTTGCATGATCCGGCGCCATTGCCGGAGTTTCTTCGGGTAAGGATTCAAGTTGAATCTGGGTTTCAGACAAAATTTTGCGGTACGGTCTGGCCGCAGCCAGTTCTTCCTTGAGTTCAGTGTCATCAATGATACGCCCGGCTTCCAGGTCAATCAGCAACATCTTTCCAGGCTGCAAACGCCATTTTCTGACAATATTTTCTTCCGGAACATCCAGTACACCCATCTCGGATGCACCCACGACCAGATTATCGTTGGTAATCAGATAACGGGCAGGGCGCAAGCCATTGCGGTCCAGGGTGGCGCCAATCTGCCTGCCATCGGTAAAGGCAACTGCGGCCGGGCCGTCCCACGGCTCAATCAAGGCCGCATTGTATTCATAGAATGCCCTGCGCTTTTCATCCATCAGCCTGTTGCCGGCCCATGCTTCCGGAATCAGCAGCATGGCGGCATGTGCCAGTGAGTAACCGCCCATCACCAGCAATTCCAGCGCATTGTCAAACGATGCCGTATCGGACTGACCTTCCGCGATAATCGGCCAAAGCTTGTCCAGGTCATCTCCAAGAACCCTTGATTGCATGGAATGCTTACGCGCATTCATCCAGTTGATATTGCCGCGTAATGTGTTGATCTCACCATTATGAGCAATCATACGAAAGGGATGCGCCAGCTCCCATGCGGGGAAGGTGTTGGTGGAAAATCGCTGATGCACCAGCGCCAGAGCGGATGTCATACGCGTATCATGCAAATCCTCATAGAATGCACCTACCTGGTGCGAAAGAAACATCCCCTTATACACAATAGTACGACTGGATATGGAGACAAAGTAAAAGTGTGCAGGACCCGTCTGACCCAGGGCATCAATACGATTTCGCGCTACCCGGCGAATGACATACAGTTTACGCTCAAGCGCATCCTGATCGGCGCAATGCTCTCCCTTGCCGATAAACACCTGGCGAATGACGGGTTTGCAACAGGTGACACTTTCGGGAAGATCGGCACCGGCTGTATCCGTTGGAACATCGCGCCAGCCAAGAAATATCTGGCCTTCCTCCGTGATGGTTTGTTCGATGATATTTTCACAGGAAGCGCGATAATCATTATTTTGTGGTAAAAACACCATGCCCACGCCATATTCGCCTGCCACCGGAAGCTCAATCTTCAGCTCAGGTGTGACCGCACGGAAAAAGCCGTCCGGAATCTGGATCAGAATGCCGGCGCCATCGCCCTCCCTGGGATCCGCACCCGTAGCGCCCCGGTGGGTGAGCCTGAGCAGTATTTCCATGCCTTTTTCAATAATATCATGGCTTTTTTTATTTTTGATATGTGCAATAAAGCCAACACCACACGCATCATGTTCAAAAGCAGGATCATAGAGGCCCTGTTTGGCAGGTGATGCGGATTTCAGTGCTGACGATGGCTTCATGCGTTCTCCTCGTTGACCCGAACTATTCATAAATGCTGCCGTGTCCTCTCTCCACCCCACAAAATCCGCTGCGAACAAAGGCCCGGCGCACAAAAAGGCCAAAGGCCGTTTGGACGAACTTCTGGTCGCCCGAAGGGTGAGGGTCACAGACCCGAATCAATCATCACGGCGATTCATGAATAGTCCGGGTTAATACAGGTGTGCGATAGCCACTGGATTTGTCCTGGTCCGGAGCCCTGTCGCACAGGGCAGCGCAATATAGCGAAATCGCCCCCATTTCTCTACCCCAAAGGACGATATGCAAACTCACTAAGTATTTATAGTATGCCCAAATGACTTGCATGCGGGGACAACGTGGCCCAAATTATTTTTTTCGCATATTTAACCGCTGGTATTGCCATTTCTGGCAGCGGCTTGTCTCAAAAGTGCGTGTTTTACCCGAGGGCCCCCTGATTTTGGTGGGAAATCACCGCGCTGGCGTGGATCCTCTGTTGATACAGGCCGCAGTAAACCGTCCCCTCTGTTTTTTAATGGACAGAGAATATTATCAGGCAATGTGGTATGCACGCTGGCTGTTCGATACCAGCGGAGTCATTCCGGTTAAGCCGGGGGGTGCCAATCGTTATGCACTATCCAGCGCCATTGAAGCCATACAGCAGGGAAATGCACTGTGCCTGTTTCCCGAAGGTGCGGCCAACCCCGATATTCCTCTTGAACGTATTCTTCCGGGAGCAGTGATCCTAGCAGTGGAAACCGGTGCACCCATCCTGCCATTTCGTATTACCGGGACATGGCCGTTTGATCACATCCATTTATGGCGTTCGTTTTTGCGGCGGGGCAGGGGATATGTTCGTTTCGGAAAGCCTATATCGTTGCCCGGAGACATTACGGGAAAAGCTGCCATGCGCAAATGGACTGAGACCATGAGGCAGGCATTACTGGATATCAGGTAGAAAGGTTATTCCCTGCCCATACGCATGGCAAAATCCTCCGGGAAAACAGCGTTGGCCAGAGCTTCCTCGTATTCAACCTGATCATTCTCAACCAACTGCTGCAAGTGCTGATCAAAAGTCTGGCTACCGTACAGGGTTGAACCTTCTTCCATGGCACGCGGAATTTCCCGCCACCGGTCCGAATCAAGGATAAAGTGTTTGATAACAGAGTTACGAATCATGATTTCCAGAGCAACGATCCGCCCTTTACCTGATTTAAGCGGTAACAGTTTTTGTACGATAATGGCGCGCACATTTTCAGCCAGGCGTTCACGAATTGCATCCTGCTCATCCAGACCGAAAGAGGACATGATGCGTTGCATGGTGCCGATTGCCGTTGTGGCATGTACTGTGGCCATCACCAGATGCCCGGTTTCAGATGCCTGCAAAGCGGATTGAATGACTGCACGGTCGCGTGCCTCGCCAACAACAATAATGTCCGGCGTCTCCCGCAGGGCATCGTTCAATCCCTGTGCATAACTGAGAACATCGCAACCAAGTTCACGCTGGCAAACCGTACCCTTTTTATGTGTGCTATAGCGATATTCAATGGGATCCTCAATAGTAACAACATGGGCTGATTTATTGCTGATAATGTAATCGGTCATGGCTGCCAGTGTTGTTGATTTCCCGGAACCTGTAGCACCTGCCATGAGAATCAGGCCATTACGAAGATCAGCAATTTCGCGAATAACCGGTGGCAGGTGCAATTCATCAAACCCGGGGATTTTCTGGGGGATGATACGTGCCACAATGCCAAAATTATTATGGGTGCGCATGACATGGATACGAAAATGGGCTATGTTTTCCAGCGTGTAGTTATGGTCAAAATTCTGAATCATTTTAATATCCGGTCGTCTGGGAAGCCTTCGCGACAGGTGAATAATCATGTCAACCACCTGTTTGTTCGATTGAGGAGGAACCTTATCCGGAGAAACAGTCACCAGAGCGCCATGGATTCGCATGCGCACACGATCATCGGTGCGTACAATCAAATCTGATGCATGGCGTTTATGTGCCGCCAGCAGCAGGTCATCAATCATGTTCCAGTTATCAGCCATATGAATAATCCAGGCTAAATTTTCAGGTCTGATGAATCCTCACCAAAACTACCGGTGAGTTGATCAAGACCGGAGCGATTGTCATCACGGCCGCCTTCCAGCCTGGTCATCTTCATCTTAAGGCGCAAATCATTGATTGCGTCGGCATGGCGCAGTGCCTCTTCCTCGGTGATACGACCGCTTTTCCACAGTTCCAGAAGATGCTGGTCAAAGGTTTGCATACCATAGTTTTTCCCTTCCGCCATCGTTTCCTTGATCGCGGAAACTTTATTTTTCATGATAAGATCACTGATACGCGGCGTATTAATCATGATTTCAATGGCCGGTGTACGCTGACCATCCGTCGTTCGTACCAACCTTTGTGATAAAACAGCCCTCAGGTTCATGGCCAGATTCAGAACTGCCTGTTCATGCATTTCATGCGGAAAAAAATTAATAATACGTTCCATAGCCTGATTGGAATTATTGGCATGCAGTGTGGATAAACAGAGGTGGCCCGTATCAGCAAACTCCAAAGCATATTCCATGGTTTTTCGATCCCTTATTTCGCCAATCATAATGACGTCCGGAGCCTGACGTAGTGTATTTTTTAGCGCAGCTTCGTATTCCAGCGTATCGGTGCCCACTTCACGCTGTGTAATTACGCATTTCTTGTGCTCATGCGTAAACTCGATGGGATCTTCAATGGATATAATATGGCCTGCCTGATTGGTGTTGCGCCAGTCGATCATGGCTGCCAATGAAGTGGATTTTCCGCTGCCGGTTGCACCCACCATAATCACAAGGCCACGCTTGCTCATAACGATATCCTTGAATGCCTGTGGAAGATTCAGATCATCAAGGGTGGGAATTTGCGTTTTAATCTGACGAATGACCAGCCCCACACTACCGCGCTGACGAAATACATTCACCCTGAAACGTCCAAGGTCAGGGTAGGCCAGGGCAAGATTCATTTCATAAGTTTCCGCAAAACCAGCGCGCTGTTTCTCGCTCATGGTTGAGTTCGCAAGTTGCTCACACTGTACCGTATTGAGTGGTGGCTGTTTGGCGGGATAAACAACGCCATTAATACGGAAAGAGGGGGGTATGCCCGCTGTAATATAAATGTCGGAAGCATCTTTCTTGACCATCACCATCAGCAGTTGCCTGATGGTCTGTTTCTGTTCCGGATCATTTACACTCATCGGTCGCTCCTGGTTTCAGGCTTCATTATATATTGCCGCCTCCAAACAGTTTTTTGTTGCTGGCCTTTTCCAGCGCTGCCTGTTGACTGATCTTTCGTGCCTTTACCAGTTGCTGCAGGTCGGAATCCAGCGTTTGCATACCTTCCCGCTGGGATGTCTGAATGGTTGAAACCATTTGTGGCACCTTGTTTTCCCGAATCAGATTACGGATGGCCGGTGTACCCAGCATGATTTCGTGGGCGGCTACGCGCCCTGCGCCATCCACGGTTTTAATCAAGGTCTGTGAAATAACGGCATTGAGTGATTCCGACAGCATGGAACGCACCATATCCTTTTCAGCAGCGGGGAACACATCGATGACACGATCAATGGTTTTGGGTGCGGAAGAAGTATGCAGGGTTCCGAATACCAGATGTCCTGTTTCCGCCGCCGTCAGAGCCAGACGTATTGTTTCAAGGTCGCGCAACTCACCAACCATCACTACATCAGGATCTTCACGCAGAGCGCTTCTGAGCGCATTGGCAAATGAATGAGTGTGAGGGCCAAGTTCCCGTTGTGAAATAAGACAATTTTTTGAACTGTGGACGAATTCGATAGGGTCTTCAATAGTAAGAATATGCCCCCGTTCCGTCTGATTACGGTGGTCCACCATAGCAGCAAGGGTTGTGGACTTCCCGGAGCCGGTTGGTCCGGTGACCAGGCACAAGCCACGTGGTTGCATGGCAATGCTTGAAAAGACGTCGGGACACTTGAGCTGTTCCAGTGTAAGTATATCTGTAGGAATGACACGAAATGCGGCGCTCATGCCACGGTTTTGCCAGAATGCATTGACACGAAAACGGGCAATGTCGCCCAGCGCAAAGGAGAAATCCAGTTCGAGATGTTCTTCAAAGGCCTTACGCTGGGAATCCGTCATGATGTCATAGATCATGGCCTGAACTTCACGCGCTTCAATCGGCGGCATTTTGATGCGGGTGATATCACCATGGATACGGATCATGGGAGGCTCGCCGGATGATACATGCAAGTCCGATGCATTGTTCTTGACGGTAAAAGCCAGTAATTCGGAAATGTCCATGCAACATCCTCCCGGTTCAGGTTAAACCACTTATACGGCAGCATAGGGGACAAGTCACTATTTGTGCAAGCGGACGCTAAACTCGTCTTGTTTTCCATCTTAGTATTAACGTCGCATAATGTATATTATGTAAAGTTATAGGGGGAGCTTATGCCAGAGAGA
>CAZJRL010000048.1:0-10595 GCA_964548425.1 uncultured Zetaproteobacteria bacterium
AAAATGCACAAGATATTTCACCAGAAGGTGAATGGCGTAGCCAGATGGAATCCCATATAATCCCACGCATGCGGGACGTATGCGGGAGAAGCTCCCCTGGGGGACGAATTTTAGAGGCGGACAGATGCAGACTGGTTTTTCATTTGTATCAATTCGTGTCATTCGTGGCTAAAGATTTCTGGTTCCGGCTACGCTGGGTTAGGGAATATTGCGCAAATATCTGCTGACAATCCTGATCTGCATCCAGATACAGTGATTCCAGCTTAAGCCGTGCGGGCACGTCAAGTTCGCCTTGCAATATCGTATGGAACTCGTTACCACCCAACAGGGAATGATGCATCGTAAAAAACAGTCGATCCAGTACTCCGGCTTTAACCAGCATTCCATGCACCTGTGGTCCGGCAATCATATAGGCACTGGAAAAACCCAGACCAGCCAGCTGGCGTTTGAGCACGCCCCCGTCCACGCCTTCCGCACCACCGGCATGGATAACATGTGCGCCGTGGTGTTTCAGTGCCATTTCCCATGTGAAATCCGCCTGTTCAGTCGTGAATACATAGATATCCCGGCCAGGCATCATATCCAGAGATTCCACCGGAATATCCAGGCTGTTACTGATAATGGCAACAGCCGGCTGGACATTCAGCCCCTGGGTACGCCGCCAGTCCAGTAAATCGGCAAAATCCCGCGACTGGGCCACCGGCAACAAATCCTGTGCCTGACCTACCGCCAGTTGACGGAAATAACGGGCTGAGGTAATCATTACATCAGCCTGCGCCGCCAGTTCCTGGTACAAACGCCAGTCGCGTTTATTGGCAATCGCTTCGGGTACGGAAAATTGCCCGCTGTCCACATCACGCAGGGAAATCCGGCCATCTACGCTGGTGATGTAGTTAGAATAAATCAGCACATCATCGTCCAGCGCCTGCCGATGCAAATTCAACCCCAGATACAGTTCTTTAAGGGGTTTCTCCTCGTGGGGTGCGGGATATAAGCGTAAAATACTCATCCACTGATATATTCCTTCAGACGCGAAATCATCTCTTCCCGCTCTTCTATCATCAGCGCCACAATGTCGCGCAGGGAGACAATACCAACAAAATCATCAGCATCGAAAACCAGAAGGTGACGGCAGCGATTCTCCTTCATCAGATCAAGACAGCATTCACATGTCTCCTCCGGCCCAACCCTGACTGCCTTTTCCGACATCACATCCTTGATCGCAACATCCGGTGGATTCCGTTGCGCACCCACTACCTGCATCATCAGATCCCGTTCAGTGAACAGACCGGAAATTCCCCATGCTCCGGTCACGACCAGTGCACCAATGTATTTACCAGTCATAAGCATTGCTGCCTCCAATGCCGTGCTATTCTCATCAATGGTGACAACATTTCGTTCAATATGGGATGTGATTTTCATTTAGCCCTCCCTTTTCTGATCTGCGGTATAATTCAGTCATGTCTTCGGATATTCTAGCAGATGTGCTGTCAAGCCGTAACATGGCTCCTCTGGCGTTCATGGCGTACCTGAACATACCGGTTTATTGATACAATCACAATCAGTGCAAGAGAGAATATCAGCATTTGCATACCACTGGGTTGATCCGTATATCCAATCATGACGTGCAGGACCTCGCCGATAAAACTGGACTGGGGCAACCAGCCGGAACTGTCCCAGACGGGATCCATCAGTGCAGGCAGGACATTAATCAGCACCAGGTTCTGAACAGCCTGGGATGCCATGCCAGCTGCCAGCAGAATGAGCAGCCAGCCAATGACACCAAACAAATGTTTGAGTGGAATGTGTGCCAATCCCTTGTAAATCACATACCCGACCAGCGCGCCCAATACCACACCCAGCAAACCGCCCAATAGCACGCTGAAGCCATCGTCCTGTACGGATTGTGCTGCGCCAAACAGAAAGAATACAGCTTCACCACCCTCGCGCATTACAGCCGCCAGTGAAACCATAGCCAGAGCGGTTTTAGGTAATTCGCCCTCAGCCACGGACTGGCCGACATGACGCATGCGGACAGCCATTTCCCGGCCATGCTGACTCATCCAGATGACCGTCCATGCAATCAGTATGGATGCCAGTATCAGAACCCCGGCATTGAACAGAAATTCCCCGTCACCCGTCGCAGCATTTTCCATCTCATCCATAAACAGTGCGATGAGAAATGCCCCTGCTGCTCCAGCCAGACTGCCTATGCCTATCCATCGCCGTGTTCCCGGCATACCCTCGGTTGCAGCCAGCAACACGCCAAGTACCAACGCCATTTCCAGCATTTCACGAAAGACAATAATCAGTGCGGAAATCACCTTTCCCCTCCTGACCCGGTATTAGCCTGCATTATTCATGAATAATGCAAGTTAGAAACACAGCGGGCGCAACGCCCGAAAATAACCAGCTGATGCCCGGTCACGGTAAACCCCTTCTCTCTGGCTGCAGCTGCTTGCAATGCCTCAATCCTGTTCTGTGTAAATTCTTCGATAGTACCACACTCAGTGCAAACCATATGATCATGATGTGATTTATCGGCACGCTCGTAACGTTTCTTGTCCGCCAGATGGATACTGGCAATCAGACCTGCATCTTCCAGTGCGGCAAGACCACGATATACTGTGGCAATACCAACAGACTCCCCCCGGTCGCCCAGCTCACGACTGATTCCCTCGGCATCCCAATGCCGGTTGGAAGTGTTAATCAGGTCCAGTATGGCCTGACGCTGAACAGTCAAACGTCTCATAATGGGGAATGATAACCATTATCAATTTCAATGCAACAAAAAAATGCATCATTCAGGTTTGTTTAAGGTCTCTGATAACTTTTTCAATCAGGCTCCGAGCCTCTTTTGTGTGTGCCTGCTGGCCCAGCTTCCTGTACCGATCAAGCAGTTTCTCAATCTCTTTTCCTTCGAAACCCCCTTTCCTGTCCTTGGGCAGAATGGCGGTCAGGGTGCGGTCGATAGCTGCAAACAGCAGGTTAACGCTGTAGCCGGCAAGAAAACCCACCGTACCCTGGGCAAGCCCCATGCCCAGATCACCATCCTGGATAAACATTGAGGCAACCCCTCCGCTGAGCGTGCCCAGCACCAGCCTGTTCCAGTGCTCGGGAAGTCTTGAAGGATCAAACACCCGCTTCTGCAGAAGCTGTTCGGTTTTCCGAAGCAGATAAACACTGGACCCGAGCGTGCCATAAAAAAATGGCATCATATATTCACTTAGCTTCCTGTAGGCAACCCAGAACCATGCATCATCTTCCGGGATCTGAGAAAATGTTTCCAGGTTGTCTATAATATCCGGCTGCATCATGAAAATAACGGGAGAGACAAGCAGGGCGATCATCCACAGGATGAGCAGATACTGGCCAGTGCTGGATACAAAATAATCCCTGAAACCGAGAGGTCTTGATGCCTTCAATGTTCTTGGATTGGCGGGTTGAGAAGCGGTTTCCAGTTTGTAATAGTAGTCAATAAGCCGTTTCTGTTCTGATTCGTCCAGTGTTTCGCCTGTTCTGACCTTGTTGCACAGCAGAAAAGTATTATCTATCAGGCCTTCGCTTGTACACAGGCTGCGTTCCAGACAGTAGCGGCTCAGCAGTTCTATATCCGCCAGCGGAATACCACAAACAAAAATTTCTCTGGCCTCTGATTTCTGTTTATCCATGTTTCTCCCCCGGCGTCACAATAATTGAATGACATCCCCCAAGGTGGTTAACAGGCTTATGCAAGCATATGGGCAACCCGGCAATCATGGAGGGCCGTGCTGCACCACCGTGCAAAGGCCAACTTCAGTCCCCGGTATCCATGCCAAAAGCTGAATGCAGGGTGCATACCGCCAGATCGACGTGTTTCTCGTCCAGCACCACAGTAATCTTGATCTCACTGGTGGTAATCATCTGGATATTAATCCCTTCATTCGCCAGCGCTTTGAACATCTGGCGCGCTACACCGGAATGCGAGCGCATACCGACACCAATGATAGATACCTTGGCAACAGTATTATCGCCCTTCACATCACGCGCTTTCATCTGTTTGCAGACATCCTGCAACGTTTTCATCGCATGGCCAAAATCGCCGCGAGGCACGGTGAAAGTAATATCCGTGGTACCGTCCTCACTGACATTTTGCACAATGACATCTACATTAATATCTGCTTCCGCAATCGGACCAAACACATCGCTGGCAATACCTGGATGGTCCGGTATACCCTGAATGGTGATTTTGGCCTCGTCACGGTTATAGGCTACTCCGGTAATACTTGCTCGTTCCATACTTTTATCCTCGCTCGTAACCAGTGTTCCAGGCACATCTGCAAAGCTGGAACGCAGATGAATCGGAATATGGTTGCGCATCGCCAGTTCCACACTCCGATTCTGCAACACTTTTGCACCCTGTGATGCCAGTTCCAACATTTCTTCATGGCTGATACGATCAATCTTCCGTGCTGCCGGAACAACCCGGGGATCAGCGGTATAAATTCCGTCCACATCGGTATAGATGTCGCAAATATCGGCATTCAGGGAAATGGCCAGTGCCACTGCCGATGTATCCGATCCACCCCGACCCAGTGTGGTGATATTGCCCTGTTCATCCACGCCCTGAAATCCGGTCAAAATCGGTACTTCGCCCTGTTCCAGATGTTCCAAAAGACCTTTACACTCAATCCGCTGGATGCGGGCACGTGAGTGACGGCTATCGGTAAAAAGTCCTGCTTGCATCCCCGTGTAGGAATAGGCACCAATCCCCCGCTTGTGCAATTCGATGGCCAAAAGTGCGGCGCTGACCTGTTCACCGGTGGAAACAAGTGCATCCAGTTCACGCGCCTGAGGACATTTACATAATTCACGGGCCATACCAAGCAGCCGATTCGTTTCTCCGCTCATCGCCGAAACGACAACTGCTGTTTCACAACCCTTGCGTACGGAGCGTTGAACCAGATCGGCAGTTTTCCGGATACGTTCCAGACTGCCCACCGAGGTTCCACCGAATTTCTGCACAACACGCATGGAATGATTATTTCGGCTGAATTGTGGCAATCGCCACCTTACCCATACCCATCTGTCGCAATACATCCAGTGCGTGTACCACACGCTTGTGGTGCGCATCCGCATCAGCGCGGAGAACCACACGTATATTGGGATCACCCTTTGTTATATTGAGAATCCGCTTGCGCAACTCACTGTCGGATACCGGCTCATCCTGCACATAGTATTGTCCACTGGCATTGATACTGATAACCACCTCCCTGGCATCCGTCACCTGTTCATGCGAATGGCTGGTCGGTAATTCCAGTTTAAGGCTGCTCGCTACTTTAAAGCTGGTGGAAACCATGAAAAAAATGAGCATCAGAAACACGATGTCTACCAGTGGCGTAATATCCACCGTGTAATCACGCTTGGGACGATCGCGCAAATGCATTACCGTTCGCCCTTTAACAGTTCCACGAACCGCAGGGCATGCTGCTCAATTTCAATCACAAAACGATCCACCCTCGCTTCAAACAAACGGAAAGCAACCAGTGCCGGAATAGCGACGGAAAGGCCCGCCGCCGTGGTGTTCAAGGCCTTGGAAATGCCTCCGGCCAGCACATCCGCCTTACCCACGCCTTCCACGGAAATCACCTGAAACACCTCGATCATGCCAATCACGGTGCCAAGCAATCCAAGCAGCGGCGAAATGGCGGCAATCAAACCCAGCGCACCAATAAAACGATCCAGATGAGCTACCTCCTGCCGTCCAACCTCTTCAAGAACTTCCTTGAGTATGGGACGGGATACACCCCGGTTTTCCAGCGCCACCCACAGGATACGGCCCATGGCTGTAGGGCTGTCACGGCATATCCGCATGGCCTGTTTAACATCTTCGTTCTGAATTGCTGTTTCCACGGCATTCACATCTTTTTCCGGAATAACCACCGAGCGCCGCAAACTCCAGCTTCGTTCAAAGATAATGGTCAACGCCAGAATGGAACAACCGAGAAGAATAAACATCGTTGTCCCGCCCTGAACCAGAAATTCGTACACATTTACCTCCAATGACCGTTCGACAGTCTGCCCTGCAAGCGCGGATTATAGGTGATGACTTCACAAAAAGTCATCACCGCGCCCATGGATGCGATTTTTTACTGTTTTGTTTGATTCCACCACTGCAACGCACGCTTACGTTTATCGGATCGTACCGGCATCGCATAGACGGTGTGGATACCATTTCTGCCATCCGGCAGCACCACCACCGCAGCATGTGATGTATCCCATATCCGCGCACCTTCCTGTTCGTACCGCTGCACGACCTGCGGCCTGGGAAAACCGTAACGGTTGGCATAACCGGTCTGGGCAATGACTACTTTGGGCATGACCGCCCGGACAAATGCCAGCGTACTGGATGTCATGCTGCCATGATGCGGCATCAACGTCACATCATGCGGTGGAATACCATATGTCAGCATTTCGTGTTCCGCCTCCGCCTCAATATCGCCGGGAAATAGCATCCGTTTTGCATTCTCCATCTGTAGCGAAAGAATCAGCGAAGCATTATTCGGATTGGAAGGATGATATCCCGCGGGCGGCCACAACACCGTTCCATTCATGCTTCCAAAGCGGATTTTCTCCCCCTGTTTCAACCAGCGCACGGAACCGGCCTGCATGCGCACACGCCGAATCAGATGTTGTATATACGAATGGCGTTTTATGTCCGGCACGTCGGCCAGCCATAGTTCTTTTACATGATTCACCTGATCCAGAAGGCGCATCATTCCACCCATATGATCAGACTGCGCATGCGTGACGACCAGTACATCCGCATGCGTGATGCCTCTGGCGCGTAATCCCGCGGCCACGATGGTCCCGCCATTGAAACGGCTGCCACGCTTGCCCGGCGCATCCACCACCATGACGTGTCCGTCCGACAGCACGAGACTGCTTGCCGCGCCCTGTCCGACATCCCATACGGTCAGTTGCATCTGTTCCGGAAATCGTTCCTGCACCGCCATCATGCCATAGACCAGCACTACGCCGGCCATACTCACCCATGCAACACGTCGTCTGCCCTTCCATAACAACATGGTTGCCAATATTGCACCTGTTACATAGAACCCCGTAAGCCACCATGGGACGGAAGGAATCCACAGGTGACTGCCCGGCCATTGTACCATCCACGCAAGCAGGCGGTTGCCCGTATCAATGCCATAACCTGCTATAGAAAACAGCCATGCTGCTGCCCCGGAGATATCAAGGCAGACAAAAACTGTGCCTGCCAGCGCCAATGGCAAAATGAACAGACTGTATAGCGGTACCATCATCACGTTGGCAGGCAGACTGTATAAAGGCAATCGTCCGAAGATATCCGCAATCAGCGGCAGGGTTGCCAGACTGGCGATCAATGTTACCCATAACATGGCTACAAACATGCGCCGGAGTTGAAAACCGTCCACATGGGATTCCTGTCTTCCAGCCCAAAGAAGAATGGCTGCCGTAGCGGTAAAAGACAGCCATAACGATACCGATCCCACAGCCGGCGCATCCATCAGAAGAATCAATATTAATGCAGCCAAAAGCGTGTTAACGGGCGCAGCATGCGCTTTGGTAAACCACGCAAGCACTCCAGCCGCCAGCATCACCGTGGCGCGTCTGGTTGGTAACGGCCAGCCAGCCAGTGATGCGTAAGCTACCGCCACCAGCAAACCGCATACAAGCGCAACTCCACGTACCGGGAACCTGACAATCCATGCTTCCCGGCGTGTCAACAGCCACCAGCACAGGCCAAAACCAATCGCCCCCGCCATCCCCACGTGCAAACCGGAGATGGCCAACAAATGCATGGTCCCGGTGGCCGCGAATGCATCCTGAATTTGCATGGGGATATGGCTTCGATCCGCAAGTAAAAGGGCTTTGAGAATGCCGGTCCGCGAATCCGAAAAAGTCTTCAATTCATCCCGAATACGCTGGCGTATGTTCTCCAGCCATGAAGCATCCGATGCAAGAATCCTTATGTGTCCCCTGGCGCTTCCGATCAAGGCAATATGGCGGTCAAAGCAGTAGGCCTCAAAGTCAAACCCGCCGGGATTGTTGTGATTACGCGGCGCATGCCAGCGAACCCGGGCCTGTATGTTATCACCAGCCCTGACCTGGCTTGCTGCATGCTGATAGATATACAGCCATGTCTTGCCGTGAAGTAATAAAGGGGACAGTTCACTTTCTTCGGGACGATCAGGTGAATTGCGAAGCAAGAGAGTATCCCCTGGGGGGAAAAGTGAAACTGTCTCCTTTTTACTCCTGTTCCCCCCCGAACGGTGAACCCTATCCAGTGTCAGACGTATGTACGTTGGTGTCTGTTTTACCTCTACGACCCGGGCTGTGATCTTCTGTACACCTTCAAGCCAGTCACGATGAAAGGCTACCGAATGCGCATCCCATGCCAGATTGATTGTGCCCCATGCGACCCCGGCCAATAGAACGATTGCACATTGACGTGTTTTATGCCCAAAAAGAAAAACAGCGGCGATACCGCTAACCCATGCCTGCACCGGCCATGAAACCCAATCCGTTCGCGCCGCAGCCAATCCTGCACTCCAGGCCAATGCAGGGAAAAGAAGGGGCAATCGGAAAGCCGTCAATCCGGGTAAATCACCCTGCCCCGGATCAACTGGTCCCCATCCAGCATGCACCGTTTCACATCCTCAAGTCTTGGCGCATCGGAAACGTGCGCCACACCCTCTCCGTGCCAGAAGCCAACAGCATCCTTGCCACCGATCAGGACAGGCGCCTGATAAAGAACCAGTTCATCAGTCAGGCGAGCCTCAATAAACGATGCGTGAAGCGCACCCCCGCCTTCAAGCAAGACGGACCAGCGTTCTTCACCGGCCAGATGCCGGAGCACCTCGATCAGGCTTTCCGCACGCACTACCTCCACACCCGTATCACGCCATGCCCGGGCGGCATCGCTTTCGTTCCACACATACAGCCGCGACGGCGCAAGCCCATCCGCTATGTGATAACCCGGGTGAAAATCGGGCATTTTTGTGCAAATCACGCAACGCAAAGGTGGTTCACCCGATAGAGGAACATCACGTACGGTCAGTGAAGGATTATCCTGTTTCAGCGTGCCCGCGCCAACCAGAATGGCATGGTTTTCCGCACGCAAGTGGTGCGCATGCCGGCGTGATGTCTCGTTACTGATCCATTGCGAATGCCGCTCGTGCGTAGCCAGCTTGCCATCCAGTGAAATAGCGGCCTTCGCTGTCACATAAGATCTCCCTAAACGATAAAAATGGAAGAAGCCCTTATTGATGGTATCGGCTTCCTTCTCCAGCACATTCGCCCTGACTTCAATACCGTGCGACTTAAGCACCGCGCCGCCACCGGCCATTTTCGGATTGGGATCGGATGAAGCATAAACCACCCGTGAGATGCCAGCGCGCAGAATGGCATCGGTGCAGGGAGGCGTACGACCCTCCGCTGCACAGGGTTCCAGTGTCACATACAGCGTGCCGCCACGCGTGCGTTGTCCTGCCTGTTCCAGAGCCACGACTTCGGCATGCGCCCGCCCTGGCCCCTCATGGCAGCCCTCCCCGAGTACCACACCATCCACAACAAGCACTGCCCCCACAGCCGGGTTGGGGTGAGTTTTTCCCACACCCTTCTCCGCCAGATCAAGGGCACGCATCATAAATTTCTCGTCAACGAGATGATCCGCTTCGGTCGTCATGGCCTGTAACTGTTAACAGTACGCCACTTTTAGTGGTGATGCCCACCGGCGCCATGTACATGGCCGTGGTCAAGTTCTTCCCGGCTTGCCTCACGTACGCCAACGACCTGCACATCAAAATTCAACACGACATCAGCCAGTGGATGGTTACCGTCTACGGTTACCTTATCGCCTTCCACACCCATCACCGTCACCACTTCAATATCATCCCCGGTTTCGGTCTGAAACTGCATTCCTGTCTCAATATGTTCGATTCCGCCAAACATCGCCCGTTCCACCACTTTCACCAGTTCATCGTCACGCTCGCCGTAAGCATCCGCGGGTTCAACGGCTACGGATAATGAATCACCGGTCGATTTGCCTTCCAGCGCATGCTCAAGCCCCGGAATCATGAATCCCGTGCCATGGATATAGGCCAGAGGCTCCTGCCCTTTTGAAGCATCCAGAACTTCGCCATCATCGTTTGTTAGCGTATAGTCAATGGTTACGACCTTATGCTTTCCAATTTTCATACCAACCTCACGGGACAGAATAAATCCCTGTATTTTTTAGTCCGGAGACACTGACACAATCCCTGAAACGGGTCGACTATTCAAATCTGAACGTAGCTATTCAGATCATCCCTGCCATTGAAACCATTTACCGCAAAGTACGCAAAGGAACCCCCAAACAGGGAAACACCAGCTTAATATGCTTCCTCTGCGGGGAGTTGACCCATGGGCTTTATATCTTCTCTTTACCCTGTGTAACTTTGTGAACTTTGCGGTGAAATGCTTTTGATTATACCTGTTCCACATGCGTGCTGAATAGTTACGTTTGGGTTAGAAATTCAACACATCCTCAAAACCAAACTTGCTCATATCATCCATACGCATGGGATACAAAA
>CAZJRL010000049.1:0-10520 GCA_964548425.1 uncultured Zetaproteobacteria bacterium
CGCGCAGGCATAATGAATATCTTCCAGTTCATTTCATCAAACCACCATTTGTTCAACAAAAATCGGTGGATACCGGAAAATGTTGTTGCCAGGCGTGCCGGATATACTGTTTCACGGAAATACATCAACCAAGCCAGACCGATACCGGACAGGGCAAGCCAGAAGGGCGCGGTGAAAACAAAGTGATACCATGCCTGCTCATGCGCTTCTTCGGCAATGGCAATCAAAGGATTGTGCCGGTCAAATACAAATATCGCGTCCCTGAAGTAATTATTTATTGCCTCCGGATCAGCTATGCCCAACACCGTGGCCCCCCACCAGCCGGTCAACACCGCCCCCACGGCCAGAATTATCAATGGCACCGTAATCACCTTTGGCGATTCATGCAGATGCGGCTTTGTTTCTTCCGGCACGCGATCTGAATTGTGGAACGTAAGGAAAAACATGCGGAAGGTATAAAAAGCGGTCATAAACACGCCGGAAAGCACACACCAGTAAGCGAACTCGCTGACCCAGCCCATATCACGCGCGCCTGCCGCCTCGATAATCAGGTCCTTGGACCAGAAACCGGCAAACGGGGGAATGCCGGACAGGGCCAGTCCACCGATCAGCATCGTAATATAAGTGATCGGCATATATTTGCGCAGTTGCCCCATACGGCGAATATCCTGATCGGCCATCACGGCATGAATCACGGAACCCGCGGCGAGGAACAGCAATGCCTTGAAATAGGCATGCGTCATCAGATGAAAGATGCCCACCGAATAGGCTGATACGCCACAGGCAACGAACATGTAACCCAGTTGTGAACAGGTGGAATAGGCAATCACGCGCTTGATATCATTCTGTACCAGACCGATGGTGGCACACAGCCATGCGGTGATGGCGCCGACCACGGTCACCATCGCCAGTGCTGTTTCGGAAAACTCAAACATGGGAGAAAGCCTCGCCACCATAAAGATGCCTGCCGTAACCATGGTGGCGGCATGGATCAGGGCCGAGATGGGTGTCGGGCCTTCCATCGAATCCGGCAGCCATACATGCAACGGCACCTGCGCGCTCTTGCCCATGGCGCCGATAAACAGGGCGATGCAGATAAAGGTAATGGCATCCATGTGCCAGCCCAGAAGATGCAGGCTGTTGCCCTGGCTGACGAATTGCGGTACGGCGGCAAAGACCTCTTTGTATTCGACCGTACCGAAGTAATACCACACAGCCAGAATACCGATGGCAAAACCGAAATCACCGACACGGTTAACAATAAATGCCTTCATGGCAGCTACATTGGCACTCTCTCGCCTGAACCAGAAGCCGATCAGCAGGTAGGACATCAAACCCACCGCTTCCCAGCCGAAGAACAGGGTAAAAAAGCTGTTGCCCATCACCAGCACCAGCATGGAAAATGTAAAACCGGAGATATAGGAGAAAAAGCGCGTATAACCGGGATCGCCGTGCATATAGCCGATGGTATAGATGTGAACACAGGCCGACACGATGGTGACGGTCATCATCATGATCACACTCAGGCGGTCGATCATCATACCCACGGGTACAACAAAACGATCCGATACCATCCATGTCCAGAAATTGCCGTGAAAGGACGCACCATCCAGCACCTGCATGAATATGTGGACGGACAGCAGGGCTGCGGCGACTACGCCGGCGATACAAATGATGTGCGACAGCTTTTCCTTCAGCGCCCAGCCGAACAGACCCACCGTCAGCGACGCCGCCAGTGGAAGCGCGGGAATCGTCAGCAGTTCAGCCGTACTCAGCATGGTATGTGCCACATCTCCTCCCTAGGCAAGGCATGTCTTATCCCTGCAAGGTGTTAATATCTTCAACATTGATGGAACGCCGGTTGCGGTAAAAGGCAACCAGGATGGCCAGACCCACCGCGACTTCGCTGGCAGCCACGGTCAGCACGAAGAAGATAAATACCTGCCCGCCGATATCCCCGAGAAAGTGGGAAAATGCGGCAAAGTTGATATTCACGGCCAGCAAAATCAGTTCAATACACATCAGAATGACAATCACATTCTTGCGATTCAGAAACAAACCGACCACACCGATGGAAAACAGACAGGCGGCGATGGCCAGATAGGAAGATAATGGGACCATTACATCTTTACCTTGCGCAGGCGATCCGCAGGATCCACACGCACCTGCCTGGAAATATTCTGGTATTTTGCATCCTTGCGGGAACGCAACGTCAGCACGACCGCGCCAATCAGAGCCACCAGCAAAATAATGGCCGCCACCTCGAATCCCAGCAGGTATCGGGTATATAAAACCTTGCCAATCTCTACGGTATTATTGACCTGTTGCGCCATATGGCCGGGATCAGGCATACCTTTCGGCGAGAATATTCCACTGGAGCCCGCCGCAACAATCTCTACAAACAGCACCAGTGCAATCATGCCGCCGATCGGCAGATAACGGAGAAGCCCTTCACGCAGCCCGGCAAAATTCACTTCCAGCATCATGACCACAAACATGAACAGCACCATGACGGCGCCCACATAGACCAGAATCAGGAGGATGCCGATAAATTCCGCATCGAGAAGGAAAAACAGGCCGGCAGCATTGAAGAAGCAGAAAATCAGGAACATCACGGAGTGCACCGTGTTGCGGGACATAACTACGCCAAGCGCAGCCATCACGGCCAGTCCGGCAAACATATAAAAAAACCCGTGTTCCAGCATTTATTCTCCGTTCCCTTTAGTCGTAGCCATCAGCGATAACGCGCATCGGCAGCGATATTCGCCGCAATTTCGCTTTCATAGCGATCGCCAACGGCAAGCAGCATGCTCTTGGTATAATACAGCTCCGCGCGTGTCTCCGATGCAAACTCAAACACCTGCGTTTCTACAATAGCATCCACCGGACACGCTTCCTGACACAAACCGCAATAGATGCACTTGGTCATATCAATATCGTAACGCGTAGTACGGCGCGTACCGTCATCCCGCTCTTCGGATTCAATGGTAATTGCCAGCGCCGGACACACCACTTCGCACAACTTGCAGGCAATGCACCGCTCCTCGCCGCTGGCATAGCGCCGCAGTGCATGCAGGCCACGAAAACGCGGTGAAAGCGGCGTCCGCTCCTCGGGATATTCCACGGTAATCTTCTTTTTGAACAGGTATTTTCCCGTCAGCATCAAACCACGGAACAGTTCCGTAAGCAGCCATGTCTTTACTGCACGCCTGACGAAATTCATGCGCCTGCTCCCGGTCGCCAGAAGCCAATGATATCAGACAGTACCGGCGTATAAATAGAAATGCCGATGACGGCAATCCACACCAGCGTCACGGGAAGAAACACCTTCCACCCCAGGCGCATCAACTGATCATAACGGTACCTCGGGAACGTCGCCCGGAACCAGATAAACACAAAAATAAGGAATGCTGTCTTGCCCAGCAGCCATACTGTACCGGGAATGAAATCCAGAAATGGAAAAGGTGCATGCCATCCGCCCAGAAACATAATCGACGTAATCAGGCTGATCAGAATCATGGCGCCATATTCTGCCAGTGAAAAGGTGGCGAACCACATGCCGGAATATTCAACAAAGAAACCAGCCACAATCTCGGATTCACCTTCCGTCAGATCAAACGGTGAACGGTTGGTTTCCGCCACGCCTGAAATAAAATATACGAGGAACAGAGGAAACAGGGGGATAAAATACCAGTGCCAGAAGCCGCCTGACTGGGCATTCACGATATCCGCCAGGTTCAGACTTCCCGACAGCATCAGAACACACACAATGGCAAAACCCATGGCAATTTCATACGACACCATCTGACAGGTGGCACGAATAGCTCCCAGAAATGCATACTTGGAATTGGATGCCCAGCCTGCCATCAATATGCCATAGATGCCCAGGCTGGAAATGGCCATCACATACAATATGCCAACATTCAGATTGGAAATCGCCATGACATGAGCAACATCCCATAATCCACCCAGCGTCGTCTCTCCAAAAGGTACAACAGCAAAAGCGACCAATACCGGCAACAGGGACATCACGGGTGCGGCGACAAACAAAAACTTGTTGGCGGTGGTGGGAATAATCGTTTCCTTCAGAAACAGCTTCAAACCGTCCGCGATGGGTTGCAGCAGACCCGCCGGGCCAACCCGGTTGCAACCCTTGCGTATCTGCATCCAGGCGATGATACGGCGTTCGGCATAGGTAATATAAGCCACGGAAAGCGCCACAGGCACGGCAATCGCCAGCACTTCCAGCGCCCAGATGCCCGCGGTGATACCCGTATCCAGCCAGTTCATACATCTCCTCCATGTAATACAATGGAAGTTTCACTGGATAAATCACCAGCCACGCCACGCCTGGCAACAAATAATACGCCCGGAGACACATCGTCACGCGTACCGATTTCAAACTGCTGCTCGCCCTGATCAGAGACCACGGTTAACACGCCCGGTTCCAGTTCGAGGTTCTTCAGGGTACCCGGATGCACCAACACATCATCCAGACGATGTAACTGCCCCGCATGCGACAACAGAGCGCTGGCACGCGCCCACATACCCTCACGATACATGGAATAACGGCTGACCACATCCAGCGAACCCTTTCTGTAAGTATCCCTCGTTGGCAAGCAGGCCAGCTTCGGATTACGTCTGGCCGCCATCATAAAACTGTCAACGGTATCAGATTGCCAGACCTGCCCAAGCGCCGGTAGAAAGCGGATTGCCTGTTGACGCAATTCCTCCAGATTCACCACTGGCGCCTCGTGCCCCAGAGCCTGCAACAGGCGCATCACAACCTTCCACAGCGGCCGTTGTTCTCCAATTGCATCAATCGGGCTGGTGGCCACCCTCACACGTCCTTCCATATTGATAAATGTACCTTCAATCTCGGAATAGGCGGCCGCCGGAAGCATCACCTGTGCGCCACCACTGACCTGACCTGCTATGGCGCCAACCTGTACCAGGGGCACACTATTCAGTGCCTTGCGCGCCTGTACCGGAAACAGGCCATCGCCAACCGGATCGCTGCCTACCAGAAGAATGGCATCCAGATCACCTTTGGCCGCGGCTTCGAAGATGTCACCCGCACTGGTACGTACATCACCAAACACAGCGGAGAGCATCTGTGCATTCATGCCTTCGGGAACAAGATTACGCCCATCAGCATCCGCCTCGGCATGACCGCAGCCACGCATCAGTAGATCAAGGCCGTGAATCAGGGCTGCAGCATCCGCATGACAACGAATTTCTTCCCCCACAATCAGTGAACATGAATCGGCCATCAGTGCATCACCAAGCAGTTTCCCTGCTTCGTTACGCTCCTCCACGGCATCCATCCATTCGGCCATGCCCGCCGCACCCTTGCCCAAATCCAGCACCTGTTGCATGGCACGGGCAATCACGGCAGGCCAGTCGCGTGGCCTGATCAATGACTCATTGCTGATATCAGCATTGGTCCGGTAATTCATGCTGCCGATACGGGTCACCGGTTTGCCGTTACGCAAGCGTTTACGCAGGCGTTGCATCATCAGTGGCAGGCGTTGACGCAGGTCGCATCCCAGCAATACCACCTCATCAGCATCCTCAATCTGCTGCGTTGTCTGTACGAACCCTTCTTCAAAGGCGAAAGGACGCATATCCCGGCGATGCAAATCAAATGCCACCTGCGCATCCGGAAATGCAGTATCACGTAACAACCGAATCGCAGTGTAACCTTCGACGCTCCAGAAAGGTGAGATCACCAGGCCGATACGCTTGCCGGAAAGCTGCCGGGCGGCGCGCTGCATGGCATCATCCCAGTCGCTGTCCTGCATGACATCGCCCTGACGCACGCGCGGCGTCAAAATCCGGTTATCAGAACGGAAGGCGTCATAGACATAACGCCCGCGGTCGCATATCCAGGGTTCGGGGCTCTCATCAATGGGCTGGATGCGTATCACTTCCTTGCCGCGTGATTCAATATGAATATCACAACCGCTGGGACATTGAGTGCATGTGGATTTATGCCGGGTCAGTTCCCAGGGACGGGCCACGTCGTGCGATGGCCCGTCGAGCAGTGCTCCCACCGGACAAACATCAGGGAGATTACCGGAGAGTTCAGAACTCAGACACTCATCCACAATCCCGGCAATGCTCATCCGGTCACCACGATTAAGCACCCCCATATCACCGGTTCCGGCAATTTCATCCGCGAAACGCACACAACGGGTGCAATGGATACAACGGGTCATACAGGTCGTAACAAAGGGGCCCAGTTCATAATTGTTTACAGCACGCTTGTTTTCCGCATACCGCCCCTTGGAAACGCCATACTCCATGGAGTAATCCTGTAATTTGCACTGGCCCCCCTGATCGCAAACCGGACAATCCAGTGGATGATTGATAAGCAGATACTCCATGGTCATCTGATGATCTTTATCCAGGCTTTCACTTTTGGTACAAACCTTCATCCCTTCAGCCACCGGCGTACAACAGGAGGCTGCCGGTTTCCTCCAACCCTCGATTTCCACCAGGCACATGCGGCAGTTGGCCGCGACGGACAGTTCGGGGTGATAGCAGAAATACGGTACATTCACATCACTGGCCCGGCAGGCTTCCAGAATACTGGTGCCGGGCGGGACACTCACTTCCACATCATTAATAAACAGTGTCGTCATACCGCTTTCTCGACCATTCTGGAACGCACTTCTTCGGAAAAATATTTAATCACGGACAGTACCGGCCCGGCTGCACCATCCGCCAGCGCACAAATCGTCCTTCCTGCCATATGCCTGGCGGCATCGGTCAACACTTCGATATCATCGGGATGCCCCTGGCCATTTTCAATCCTGCCTAACACGCGCTCAATCCAGGCCGTTCCCTCACGGCAGGGTGTGCATTGCCCACAGGACTCATGCGCATAGAAGTGAGCCAGACGGCGGGCCACTGCCAGCACGTCTGCCGTTTCATCCATCATAATCACCGCACCGGAACCAAGCATGGACCCTGCTTTAGCCAGATCATCAAAGGTCAGCGGAATATCATATTGATCCGGCGTCAGCCACGGTGAGGATGAGCCGCCGGGAATAATAGCCTTTGGAACCGAGCCATGCTGCAACCCGCCACAAAAGTCCTCGACCAATGTCTTCAGCGACGTCCCCATAGGCACTTCATAATTTCCCGGTTTTTTGACCTGTCCGGAAACAGAAAAAATCTTCATGCCGGTATTATTAGCCACGCCGATCTGTGCATGCCATTCCCCGCCGTGCTCCAGAATGGCCGGAATAGTGGACAGGGTTTCGACATTATTGACCACGGTCGGACAGCGGTAAAACCCTTCCACAGCCGGAAATGGCGGTTTGAACCGGGGTCGTCCCGGCCGGCCTTCCAACGATTCAATCAATGCTGTTTCCTCACCACAAATATAAGCACCGGCACCACGATGTACGGTCAGATTCATGGAAAAATCTGAGCCAAGGATGTGCTCGCCCAGCAAATTTGCCGCATAAGCCTCGCGAATTGCTTCATTCAACACATTGGCCTCATGCAGAAACTCGCCGCGAATATAGATATAGGCGTCATGCACACCGAGTGCAAAACCCGCCATAATCATACCTTCGATCAGCAGATGCGGATCAAAGCGCATAATGTCGCGGTCCTTGAATGTACCCGGCTCACCCTCATCGGCATTGCACAGAAGATAGATCGGTTTACCCGTATTGCGTGGTACAAACGACCATTTCAAACCGGTTGGAAAACCGGCACCACCGCGTCCGCGGATACCGGACGTTTTTACCTCATCAATAATTTTGGCAGAATCAAACTCGCCAAGCACGGTGGGAAGAAACTTGTAGGCGCCGTTCTTTCTCGCCACTTCAAGCCGTAGCTGACCCGGATGATGAATACGGTCAAAACAGATTGCCTTCACCTGTTTGGGATCAGACGGAATCACGCCTCACCCCCTTTCGACTGGCATTCCGCGCGCGCCCTGGCAATCACCTCATCCATATGGGCCGCATCCACCCATTCATGATATTCGTTGTTCACCTGCACCACCGGCGCACCTCCGCAGGCGCCGGCACACTCCACCTCAGTAACGGTAAACATGCCGTCCGGCGTGGTTTCACCCACCTTGATATCGAGCGAGTCACATAAATGCGCCACCAGCTCATTGCCCCCGTTAAGCATACACGATGCATTGGTACAGACTTCCAGCAGATATTTGCCGCAGGCCTGTTCCCGAAACATGGTGTAGAAGGTCACCACTTCCCGCACAGCCATCAGCCGGAGTCCCAGCGTATCAGCGACCAGTTGCTGCACGCCCATCGACAGATAACCAAAATCTTCCTGTGCCATGTGCAAAACGGGCAACAGTGCTGATTGTGCCGCCGGATAACGTGCCACCAGCGTCTTAATCTCGGCCAGTCGTGTATCGGAGAAACAGGGGCGTTCAGCGGCGCTCACCGGTCTATGCTCCCGAAAACGACATCCTGCGTACCGATGATGGTGACCACGTCTGCAATCATGTGGCCACGACACATATAATCCAGCGCCTCCAGATGGGCATAATCAGGCGCCCTCACCTTCATGCGGTAGGGCTTGTTGGAACCATCGGAAACAATATAAACACCCAGCTCACCCTTCGGCTGCTCCACCGCTGCATAGACTTCACCGGCAGGCACATGGAAGCCCTCCGAGAAATACTTAAAGTGGTGAATTAATGCTTCCATATCCTGCTTCATTTCAGCGCGTGGAGGATTGGTCAGTTTATAATCATCCACTTTCACCGGTCCCGGATGATTCGACAGCCATGCCACGCACTGCCTGACGATTTCATTGGCCTGCCGCATTTCCTCAACACGCACCAGATAGCGATCGTAGCAATCCCCGGTTTTGCCCACCGGGATATCAAAATTCATTTTATCATAAACTTCATACGGCTGGGTCTTGCGTAAATCCCAGGCCACGCCCGAACCCCTTAGCATCGGACCGGTAAACCCCCAGGCCAGCGCCGCTTCCTTATCCACGATAGCGATATCCACGGTGCGCTGTTTCCAGATACGATTCTCGGTGAGCAGGATTTCATATTCATCCACATAACCCGGAAACCGCTCCGTAAATCCGGAGATTTTTTCCAGTAGTCCTTCCGGCATATCCTGACTTACGCCCCCCGGACGGAAATAGGCGGCATGCATGCGCGCGCCGGACACAGCCTCATAGTAATCGAAGATGTCCTCACGCTCACGGAAACAGTAGAGAAAGACCGTCATGGCGCCTATATCCAGCGCATGTGCACCCAGCCAAAGACAATGATTCAGAATACGCGTAAGTTCCGCGAACATGACGCGAATATATTGCGCCCGTTCCGGCGGCGTAATGCCAAGCAACTTTTCCACAGCCAGCACATATGCGTGTTCGTTGGCCATCATGGAAACATAATCAAAGCGATCAAAATAGGGCAGATCCTGCAGGTAGGTCTTGTATTCAAAAAGTTTTTCCGTACCGCGATGCAACAGCCCGATATGCGGATCGGCACGTTCGACCACCTCACCATCCAGTTCCAGTACCAGCCGCAACACGCCATGCGCGCTCGGATGCTGT
This sequence comes from uncultured Zetaproteobacteria bacterium, assembly GCA_964548425.1. Classification (GTDB taxonomy): domain Bacteria; phylum Pseudomonadota; class Zetaproteobacteria; order Mariprofundales; family Mariprofundaceae; genus JAUZQZ01. The sequence continues at coordinate 9,571 of CAZJRL010000049.1, forward strand.
GGACCGAAGTTAATGGTATAATTCTGAATCTCAGCCACGATCAACCCCCGGGAATGTCTTGGGGATCAGTACCCGGTTCTCCAGCCTGTTCGGCTTATAAACGCAACGCCACTGCGTATCATCAAAAAACATCTCCACCCGTCCGGTTAATGGAAAATCCTTGCGTAGCGGATGGCCTTCAAAACCATAATCGGTCAACAGACGGCGCAAATCCGGATGATTTACAAACAGAATGCCATACATATCAAAAGCTTCGCGCTCAAACCAGTTGGCCGTCGGCCATACCTCCGTCACCGAACCGACCAAATCGCGCTCATTTGTCGGAACCTTTAAACGGATACGCTTGTTCTGTGTCACGGAAAGCAGGTGATACACCACCATAAAGCGCGGCGCATCCTCATCATGCTCAGGATATTCGGACATATCCAAACCGCACAGATCGATCAACTGTTCAAATCCATGCTTCTGTTTAAGGTAATGACACGCTTCCACAATTGCTTCCCGCGCCAGCACCACGGTTGGCATATCAATGCTCTTTGATACATCCAGCACCTGATCGCCAAAATGGCTTTTGAGGCCTTCTACATCAGGCGATAATGCCGCTTCTGTCTGGATTTCCCGCTCGCTCATTTTAGTGTCCTGTCCCGCAGAAGAGCGTACCATCAGCGAGTTCTGACGGGATGTGCGGCAAGGCGCGCGAGTGCCGGACTGGTAGTGACCAATTCAAACGAGCGCAACGCAGCCGCAGGCCCGCCAGTACTCGCCTGCCTGTGCGTGTACGCACGCAGACAGGCCCGAAGGGAGCCGCCCCAAAGCGCCAATGCGGCGCAAGGTGAATGGCGAAGCCAGAGAAAGCGCCCTCTGTGTCCCACGAATGCGGGAGGGGCGTTGCGCCCCTTGCCAAGGGCATGCCATTGCCTGCGGGACGCGCCTTGCTTTGGCGCTTTGGG
>CAZJRL010000050.1:0-7360 GCA_964548425.1 uncultured Zetaproteobacteria bacterium
TCCGGAGATTTGTTTCTGGCCAGAACATGTCGGGCAATATCGGCCAGTACTACAATTCCATATTCATCATCCTGATGACGTTTGTTGACAATGACACATTTTGTTTCTACATGCTTCATCATGTTCAATACTTCACGCACGGTTGAAAGACCATCCACCATATCAAATTCATGTTTCATCACGTCTTTGACACGAATAACTTTGGGTTCGTTCATAAGATTTTCTCCTCGACTTCCTCGACAATGGCTTCAATTTGTGTTTTCAGGCCAATCGTGTCTTCCACATCCACCTGAAAAGCTACGCCTTGCCCCGGGTTTTCGTCAAAACCGCCTGCGGATGCGATACGCTCAAGAATCTGACGGCTTAAATGTTCCTCTACGAGAAACAGAAGCATGTCCCGCTGTGTTTCCAGGTTCAGTCCGAAGAATGTTTTTTGCGGTTTCAGGCCTTCGCCACGCGCATCCCCCAGAACGGTGGCGCCGGTTGCGCCGGCTTCACGTGCGGCTTTCATAATGGCATCGGTTGTACTGTCCTCAACCAGTGCGATAATAAGTTTGAAATGCATGGTTATACCTCCTTGTTATCTCATTCCTGGGTCATAAGCAGCTACGATTTCTTTTCAGCATGTGATGTCCATCGCTCCGCAATCCATGTATAGGCCAGCACAGTCATAATTGGAAAGGCGCTGGCGAATGCGATTAAGCCGAAGCCATCGATCATCGGGCTACGGCCGGGGATGGTGCTGGCCAGTCCCAGTCCCAGTGCGGCGATCAGGGGAACGGTTACCGTGGATGTTGTGACACCACCGGAATCATAGGCCAGTGGAATCATCATTTTTGGCGAAAACAGGGTTTGAAACATCACTATCATATAGGCCGCGATGATATACAGCCACAAATCCGTACCTGTTACAATACGGTAGCAGCCGAGAGATACGCCAATTGCAACACCCGCGGCAACCGAAAGGCGCAATCCCCATGCCGATACAGCGCCACCGGAAAGCTGTTGGGCTTTCATGCCCACGGCAATCAGCGCGGGCTCGGCAATAGTGGTGGCAAAACCCGTCGCGAGGGCAAATGCATAGACCCAGCCATAGTGTTGCCATTGAACGTGTCCGGGAATTTTCGCAAGCGAGCCGAACAAAAATTCCGGAGCGGTTAACTGTTTAGCCATGAGTTCACCCAGTGGGAAGATAGCTTCTTTCAGACCCATCAGGAACAGAGCCATACCCAGCATGATATAGGCAAGGCCGCGCAATATACGCCAGGGATGAACCATCGGACCGCGCAAAATTACAAATTGAAAGAATCCCAATACCAGAACGATAGGGGCCAGATCGCGCAGGCTCCCGAGCATGGTTTGCCCGAAGATGTGTGCAAACTCAAACATCAGTGTGCCATCCAGATGCCAAAACCCATGACAAAAACGATAGGTAGCAGGGAGGCAAAAGCAATCAGGCCGAAACCGTCAAGTAGTGGATTGCGTCCCTGTATGGAGGAGGCGAGCCCTACGCCCAGCGCGGTGACCAGCGGTACGGTGATGGTTGAGGTGGTTACGCCACCGGAATCATAGGCAATGCCGATAATCTCCGGCGGTGCAATGGAGGTCATGGCAACCACGAGGAGATAGCCGCCGATGATAAACCACGGTAGCGGCCAGCCGAGAAGAATACGAATCACGCCAATTACGATAGCGATACCCACCGAGAGGGCAACGGAAAGGCGCAAGCCCAATGCATATGCTGCCATGTCCTGTTTCGTGCCGGCGATGAATCCGCCCTGTGCGGCGATATTCGATGCCTTGTCGGCAATGGCAATCAGCGCCGGTTCCGCTACGGTGGTGCCGAATCCGAGCAAAAAGGCAAACAGTATCAGCCATGGAAGGCTGCCTTTTTTGGCGAAATTGTGCGCCATGGCTTCGCCCAGCGGAAACATGCCGATTTCCAGCCCTCTGACAAACAGTGCCAGGCCCAGAAGAACAAACAGCAAGCCCGCGGCCATACCGCCCGGATCCGGAATCGGTTGTTGCAGGACAAATATCTGGAAAAAGGCAATGACCAGAACAATCGGAGAAAGATCACGCAATGCTTCAATCAGGGGACGGAATGTTTTCTTGAAATTCCCCATGTTTGATCATTTATCGGCTATAAATCTGTTCCGGACAAGTGCAATCGCTTCTTTGACAGGAAGGTTTTTCTGGCTGCCATCAAGCATATCTTTAAGGGTTATGTTTCCGGCAGCCATTTCATCCTCGCCAATAACGACGACAAACCGGACATGCTCACGGTCGGCTGTTTTGAACTGGCGTTTGGCGCTACCGCCTCCGCAATACATGGCCGAACATCCGGCAGTCCGGAACTCCGCCATTGTATTCAGCGCATAATCATGAACCGAATCCCCCAGGGGAGCTTCTCCCGCATTCGTGGGATTCCATCTGGCTGCGCCATTCACCTTCTCCCCCAGTACAACGATACCTGTATCCGGATACTCCGGTTCTGCCGCGGGCAATAGCATCGCAAGCCGCTCCAGCCCCAGCGCAAAACCCACGGCAGGCGTTGGCGGACCTCCCAGTTCCTCCACCAGTCCGTCATAACGACCACCGGCGAGAACGGTTCCCTGTGCGCCAAGCCGGTTGGTAACGATTTCAAAAGCCGTACGGTTATAATAATCCAGCCCGCGTACAATACGGGGGTTGATATGCCAGGGAACATGCAGTGTATCCAGCGTATGTCTAAGACCGGAAAAATGATTTTCACAGTCACTGCACAGGTGACCGGTTATTTCGGGCGCATCCACAAGTTGCTCCCGGCAGCTTTCAATTTTACAGTCGAGCACTCGCATCGGGTTTGTCTCCATGCGTTCATTGCAGGTTCCGCACAGGTGTCCTGCGCGTGATTTGAGGTATGTGACCAGTTTATCGCGGTAGCCGGGCCGGCAAACGGGACAGCCGAGTGAATTTATTTCAAGACGAAGGGACGGGATGTTCAGTTCGGACAGGAAGGTATGGGCCATGGCCAGCAGTTCGGCATCTTCCAGCGGTCCCTGTACATTAAACCATTCCACGCCGATTTGCTGAAACTGGCGTAGCCGTCCTTTTTGCGGGCGTTCACGGCGGAACATGGGGCCGGCATAATACCAGCGTTGCGGACCCGAACGGGTCAGTCCCGCCTGTAGATATGCGCGCACTGCACCCGCCGTTCCTTCGGGGCGGAGGCAGATATCATCACCACCCTGATCTTCAAAGTGATACATTTCCTTGGAAACAATATCGGTTTCCTCACCGATGGACCGGATAAACAGCGCCGTGGGTTCAAGCACGGGAAGACGCACCTCGGAAAATGCATGGCGTTTGAATACGCCGCGGGCAATGTTCTCGATGTGTTGCCAGCGTTGTACGTCAGATGTTAAACCATCGTGGATACCCCGAATCGTGCGGAACTGTTTACTCATGACTTCATCCGTCCTGCGAATCTTTCTGCCGGCGTAATTTGGCGGCCCGTTGTTCTACTTCCTGAACCAGTTGTTCCACCAGATCCTCCGCTTTTACTTTTCCGACGGGTTTGCCATCCTTGTACATCAGATGAACGGGATAGCCGCCGGTAATGCCGAGTCCGGCTTCGCGTGCCTCGCCGGGGCCGTTGACCACGCAGCCAATGACAGCCACATCCATAGGTTCGCGGATATGTGCCAGACGCTTTTCCAGTAGCTCCACTGTTTTGATCACATCGAATTTCTGCCGTGCGCAGGATGGGCAGGCAATAATATTGACACCCCGGTGGCGCAAATTCAGGCATTTCAGGATTTCAAACCCGGTACGAATTTCTTCTTCCGGTTCGGCAGCCAGTGAAATGCGAATCGTATCACCAATGCCATCAGTCAGCAGCAGACCCAACCCGATGGAGGATTTTACCGTGCCGCCGAACCGGCTTCCAGCCTCGGTGATGCCAAGATGCAAGGGATAGTTGACCTGTTCAGCGAGTTTGCGATAGGCGATTACGGTCATCGGAATATTGCTGGCCTTTAACGACACCTTGATGTCATGGAAATCCATATCCTCCAGGATGTGGATATGTCCCAGCGCCGATTCAACCATGGCATCAGCACAGGGCTCACCATATTTTTCCAGCAAAGGCTTTTCCAGTGAACCTGCATTGACACCGATACGGATGGAGATGTTCCGCTCCTGTGCCGCTTTAACCACTGTTTCCACGCGGGCGCGGGCGCCGATGTTACCCGGATTCAGCCGCAGACCATGCACGCCCGCATCCAGTGCTGCCAGCGCCATGCGATGGCTGAAATGAATGTCGGCAATAATGGGCACGGAAGTTTGATTCAGAATTTCGGGCATGGCCTCGGCTGAGTCAGGGTCAGGTATCGAAACGCGCACGATATCAGCGCCCGCTTCAGACAGACGGTTGATTTGCGCCACTGTCGCATCAATATCCGTGGTTGGCGTATTGGTCATGGATTGCACCGCGATGGGGGCATCACCGCCAATGACGACGTTGCCGACATGCACAGGCCGGGTTTTCCGGCGGGGCTTAAGAATCATATCACGCATGATGTGTTTATCTCTCCAGTTTGATGAAAAGGAAAGGCTACCTTTTTCATGGTTTTGGCGCATCCGTTTCACTGCGCAGGATGCGGAGGCGTTCCTGCAATTGCAGAGCCCGGTTGAGGCTGCGTACATATTCCGCATTATCAGGACGCAGCGCGACGGCCCGGCGCCAGTATTTTACGGCCTTGTCCAGATGTTCCGTGCGGAAGGCAATGCGGCCGGCCCTGAATGCTGCCACGGCCTGTTCATCCATATTTTTTTCAATTGATTTGAGGAAACGTTCCGCCTGTTCTCCATTCTGACGCTGATAACTTATGGCATAGCGTTTTGCCTTCAGCCACGCTCCTTTTCTGATGAAGTTCCGTATCGCACTGGCAGTTACGATTTTTGATATCGTGTCATGTCTTATGATATGTGTGGCCTGTCTGTCAGACGGGATGTGCAGACCTTTGGGCAGTTTTTTTCTGATATCCGACATCAATGCTTTGCCTCTGGGTGCCTCAGGCCGCAGACGGCGAAATGATTCAATTTCTACGTAAGCAGCTTCCGGATAACCCTGTCGTAACTCACGTTTAGCCGCAAGCCAGGCACTCCTTGCGCGCGACATTACCTGGTTTCCCAATCGTTCCCGCTGACGGGCGAAAGGTTCATCTTTGGGTGACAGGCTTTTGGGAGCATTGTACTGATTCAGTGCATGCAACAGCTGCGAATCCTCTTTGCGCCGTTGGGTAATTAATGTGTCCATCCGTATCTGCCGCATACGCAAATCGAGAATACGGGCTTTCCTGAGTAACGCCGCGTTACTGATTGAAAAGCTGGCTGCCTGTTCATACAGCGCTTTGGCCTTAAACCATATCCCGACTTTTTCCGCCTGTTGTGCCGCGTGTACATAGTGCCTGAGCAGGCGCAAACGCGCCGGATCTATTTTTTTCTTCAGCAGAACCCTGGCAGCGGCATAGTCCGGACGGGACTTGTCCATATGGAGCACCGTATTTCTGGCTTCCATGATGCGACCGGCCTTGTAATCCCGAAGCACGGAGTCGTAACCATAGAGAAAACCGAGCAGCCGGGGTTTCACAGGCAGGGAGCAGGCAGATGAGATACCAAGGCTCAGTATTAGCATGAAGCTGCGCATGAAAAAGAATTTCATACGTCCCCTACCATCTGCCGCACTTCGGATGGCAGGGTCAGGTCAAAGGCAAGAGCGATAGCGTGTCTGATGTTGGCCCTGTTCTTTTCATCCGCTACGCTGATATTACCACATTCCACAGGCTCACGAATACCCTTGATATCCATTTTGCCGATGCTGCTAAATTCGAATCCTGAGCCCAGCGTGTCAAAAACAGGGCGCGTCAGCATCACCTGATCAGCTTCGCCTGTTCCGCCCATGCGTGATGCCATATTCACCGCATCGCCAATCACCGTATATTCCAACCGTTCAGCAGCGCCAATGTTGCCAACAATAACCTGGCCACTATTGATACCGATGCGAAAAGCAATGGGCTCGCCAGACGAACGTAAAATACCCAGTTTACTGCAAGCTTTTACCATTGCCAGTCCTGCCATGGCGGCGTGCTGGGTGTGCTGATCATCTTTGTGCGGATGATTAAACACGGCCATGACAGCATCGCCGATATACTTGTCCACATGGCCGCCATAGTAATCAATGATACGGTGAAATACTTCGAAATGTTGATTTAATACATCGACGACTTCTTCGGTGGATGTAGATTCGGAAAATGACGTGAAGGAAACCATGTCTGCAAACAGAACGGTTACTTCCTGCCGATGGTTCTGTGATGGCATTGCATTTTCGTCAAAGACCTCGGCAACCAGCTTCGGATTCAGATAGCGGCCAAATACATCACGGATTTCCTCCTTGTGTGCCAGTTCCCCAACCATATGATTGAACTGGTGGGCTGCATCGGTAATTTCATCATTACCCGTGAGCGGCAAACGCGTACTGTAGTCGCCGCGGGCAACATGCTCAGCGGCCTGTGCCAGCGCCTCAATCGGCTTGCTCATGCGTCCCGCAATCCAGTACGCGGCAATGCTGGCCAGAATAATTACGGCGATAGAAATCAGGATAATACGGGTCACCAGCCGTCTGGCGAGTTTCTCCCATGTTTTTTCAGAGTAACGCACGGCAACGGTACCGATTTCTGTGCCCGCATAGCGGATTTTTCTGGCAAACCACAGCTGGTCTTTCAGCAACATCTGCATCTTTTCTTTTGTATTCATATGATGCAACAGGGCAACATCCACGCCGATATTGCCATAATGCTGAGTTTCCCCGCTGGCATATTCAATTCGTACGCCAAGCACGGCCGGAACTTTTTTGAGGAAACCGGATATGACAATATCAATCTCCGCCTTGCTTCCGGCCAGCATGGGTAGTTTCAGCTCATCACCAAGGCGTTCCACCATCACGTGTGCCTGCGCTGACTGGCTGTCCAGCCATGCATCGTGTTCCATGTCGAGAATGATCAGTGATAATATCAGAACAGCGATGGATACGGTGAAACTGACCAGCATGGTCCAGCGCCAGCGTATAGGGAACCGAGGCGGTGCTTCTGCCTGTTCGGCATTTTGCTGTATATACGTATTCTGTTCCGGCATAAGGGGACTCTATTGAATTCCTTTCTGCGGGCAACGAATCCTTGCTGTCAAAGGAGTAGATGGGACTTTTAAACAGATCGGGTTTAGACAATCAGGTCGTTGTTTCGCCACCTACAACGCAACTTCTTCCAGCCTCTTTAGCCTGGTACAGACGTTTATCAGCAAGACGGATAAGATTCTCGAT
>CAZJRL010000050.1:7460-10511 GCA_964548425.1 uncultured Zetaproteobacteria bacterium
GCGGAGCATATGGTGTCCACCATGCTTTTCAGCACGGTATCGCCTACTGCATGACCATATTGATCATTCACGGACTTAAAATGATCCAGATCAAGCATGGCAACAGAATAGGGAAAATGGTAGCGCATGGATTGGCCAATGTCCTTGTGCAGGATCTGCATGGCATGACGGCGATTATAGATTCCCGTCAGAGGATCGTGGGTGGACTCAAAGCGCAATTTATCCTTAACTGTTTTCAGGCGAGTTACGATTTTCCACATCAATTTTGCCTGTAAGCCGCCAATCATCGAATCTGGCCCCAGAATGTTTACGGCGAGTGCATCAAGCGCAGGGTCATGTGTAAGATTGAATACCATGCACGGATAACAGGCTTTCATGGCAGTTTCGGCATCGGCAAAGGTAATGATGCCATGTTTTCTGGCCAAGCGCATGGCGGGGGCGTCCGGGCATGTGTCCACCATGCCTGCGATTGTGACCAGTGGTTCATTGATAAGGATGTCCAGCAGTGCACTGCCGCCCCGACCTGCACCCAGAATCAAAACACGGTGAGGATTCTCTTTCTTCTTTATCATTTTTGTACCTTATTTTGGCCGATATTGGCAATCCATGTATGATATAGGCTAAACTATGGCCTTTTTCAAGGAGGCATGCATGCCCGGTATATGCGAACTGGATGCGAAACGGAGAAAACAGCTCAAGCAGGCCGCACACCACTTAAAGCCCGTTGTGCGCATCGGACAGAAAGGGGTGACGGAGAGCCTTGTTGCTGAAGCAGATATTTGTCTGGAGCGGCATGGGCTGATTAAAATTCATGTTGCGGCAGGAGACAGACAGGTCTGCACCACAGTCGCTGAAAAACTGGCAAACACCGTGCACGCGGAAATTGTGCATCAGATCGGCAAGGTGTTTGTATTATACCGGCATGGTGAGGATGTTCAGGGCACATGACCACAGCACAACGGATTTATAAAGTACTGGAACAGGCATTTAAACCCGATGCACTTGAGATCGAGGATGAATCATGGAAGCACGCCGGGCATGCCGGCATGCGTAAACGTGGTGGTGGACATTTCGTTGTGCATATTGTGGCGGCACGTTTCACCGGTAAATCAAGGCTGGAGCGGCACCGTATGGTAAATGAAGCACTGGGAGATACATTTGGAGACGATATCCATGCGCTGTCCATCAGAGCGCAATCGCCTGAGGACGTATCCTGATCAGCACTTCCCAAAGGAAGTGCTGATCAAATCATGATTCACGATCCCGCATGTAAAACAAACGATTTTTACGTTAAAGATTTGAGCAATAGCGGTGCTATTACCTGCAATCTTTGCCTTGAACTCGCTTGCTTTACGTGGCGGTCTCATCAAACCAGATTTAATCAGCACTTCCTTAGCGGTTCAAATGCCTCTGCCTCAACATAAACACTGACTGGATAAACAGGACCGATATCTACCATCATCCACACACCGGAACGTAGTCCCAGTTCCACATCCAGAACATCGCCCTGCTTGAGCAGCCCTGTAATTTCTCTGGCCAGCGGCACAGGCCCGATATGATCCTCCTGATTATCAAACTTCAGGAATATCCGATGTTCCTCAAGTGCCGAAATACGGGCATGCCCTTCCACGAAACGGGAAAAGCGCTGACCAAGCAGGCGGGGGGACATGCCACTGCCGAGACGCACAAAATGAAACAATAAACGGGCGGCTTTGGCGGTGCGTTCACATTCAGGCGCAAGTTCATTCACAACAGTAGTAAATTCAAGGTACCTTGAATGGTTGATTTTCCCCTTTTCATCCAGAAAGGTTAGCCATTGACGCGTGATTCGCACGTATTCTCCAATCCCGGCGGCATCTCCACTCATTTCGCGTAACAAATGCCAGCCAAAAAAGTCACGCATATGTTCCGGATCAAGCTGTTCCAGCTTAAGCCCATATAATTCCATGCCGGATTCCATGTCGCCATCCATGAGTTCGCGCATGTGTGTTTCCAGTGCCTGTTCCCATTCCATCAGTGGAGATTCATCCATCTCAGCCAGATCATCCTGAAACAGGTCGGAATAATTCAAAAGATAATCAGCCAGACTTTCCATGCATTCTTCGGCCAGTTTTCCCTGTTCGGCATCTTTTAACATTCGGGTTCGCACAAAACGATCCATCTCATCCTGTAGCAACACCATCTCCTCTTGCCCATATCTTCCAATCTGGCTATGTTCGCGACCGCTTCGGGGTGATTTTACGCACCCTTGCAGCCCATCATGACACTAAGGAGTTTGATGATGCAAATCAATGCCCCAAGCATCCGTAAGGGAATGATTCTGGAAGTAGATAACACACTCTGGCGTGTCGTGAAAACGCAGCACGTGACTCCCGGTAAGGGGGTGGCCTGTATGCAGGTGGAAATGCGCAATGTGGAAACCGGAAATAAAACCAATAAACGGTTTAATTCCACCGAGCGGGTTGAACGCGCCACGCTTACCCAGCGGCCCATGCAATATCTGTATGACGATGGGGGTGTGTACCATTTCATGGATATGGAAAGCTTTGAACAAATTGAACTGGGCGCGGATTTCCTGGAAAATGCCAGACCCTATCTGCTACCTGAAACCGAAGTGCTTGTTGAATTCCATGAACAGCGCCCACTGAATGTGCAACTGCCACAAACTGTGGTTCTGGAAGTGGTTGAATGTGATGCCGCTATCAAGGGTCAAACAGCTACCGGATCCTATAAACCGGGCAAGCTGGAGACCGGCGCTACTATCATGCTGCCGCCCTATCTGGAGGCGGGGACAAAAATCAGGGTGAATACGGAAACCGGTGAATATATGGAGCGCGCCTGATGAATATGCGGAAAGTCATACGCTGCGCATTCCTGCTATGCGTCATATCCGCCAGCGGGTGTATCAGCACTGTCGTTGGTACGGTAGCCGATGTCGCCATTGAGGTGGTTAAAGTGCCATTCAAGGCAGGCGCCGCCGTTGTAGATGCCGTCAGCAGTGATGAAGAAGAGGATGCAGACAAGAAAAAGGATGACGAAAAAGAATAGTGC
>CAZJRL010000051.1:0-10140 GCA_964548425.1 uncultured Zetaproteobacteria bacterium
CCGCAGGGTCGTTTATTCGCTTTGGCTGCGTAAGAGTTCGAGAGCCTGCCGGGGATCGGTTACGGGCAGATTACACTGGAAATTCTCACAGATATATGCTGTTACCTTACCTGCAATCGCCTGCTGTTTTTCTGTATAGGCCGCAAGTTTCGCCAATGGATCATCCCGCCACAAAACAACCTTGTTGGGTATGAAATCCTTTCGAATCGCCTCTAACATCGCCTTGCCACCTGCCGAATTTCTGTTCCCGGCCAGCACCACCTCATAGCTACGATGCCCGGCAAACATGAAAGCGGACATCATCGATGCAAAGGCCGATGGCAAGCGGCTTACCTCTTTTGAAAATGCATGGATAATCTCCGCAGCCCGCTGTTCCAGTTCAGTATTTCCTGTCATGCGCGCCAGCCGGACAAGGTTCATCATGGCGATGGAATTCCCGGATGGAATCGCACCGTCATAAGCATCCATGGGACGCACCAGTAGTCCTTCAGCATCGTTTGCGGTGAAGTACAGGCCCCCTTCGGGTGCCCGAAAATGCTTCAGCATCTCTGTATTCAGATCGATTGCCATCCGTAAATCATGCGTATCAAAATCTGTTTCATACAGCTCGATCAGCCCCTGGACCAGAAAGGCATAATCATCCAGGTGCGCATCCAGCCCCGCCTTTCCCTCGCGGAAACGGTGCAGCAACCGGCCATCTTTCCTGCGTAAATGCTGTAGAAGAAAGTCTGCCGCTTTACGTGCTGCCCGGCTATATGCCGGTTCATTCAGGCTACGGCCGGCAATGGCCAGTGCCGCAATCATCATGCCGTTCCAGTCGGTAAGAATTTTATCATCCCGGAAAGGATGAATACGCTTCTCGCGCGCCGCAAACAGTTTCTTGCGCAGATCTTCAAGCCGCACCTTGTCCTGCTCCGATGCAGGTGGATGCGCCAGATGCAGCACATTGTTACCTGTTGCCTTACCCGTAGCCTCATCATGCATATTTCCGTTGACGGCAATGCCAAATGCGGAAGCAGCAAATGCTGCATCATCCTTGCCAAGCACCGCTTCCAGTTCTTTTGTTGTCCAGACGTAAAATTTGCCTTCCTCACCCTCGGAATCCGCATCCTCGGCGGAATAGAACCCGCCATCCGCCGCACGCATATCACGTAATACATATGTAATAATTTCATGGACGGTATCCGCATATTCCACCTTGCCGGTTGCCTGATACGCCTGGGCATAAGCCATGATCAGCATGGCCTGGTCGTAGAGCATTTTTTCGAAATGGGGTAATAACCAGTGATCATCGGTGGAATAACGGTGGAAGCCGAAACCAATTTGGTCAAACATGCCGCCTGCCCGCATGGCCGCGAGTGTTTTCTCTACCATATCCAATGCTTCTTTCTTTCCCGTCTGATGCCAGTAGCGCAACAGGAACAATAATTTGTGCGGGCTCGGAAATTTAGGCGCGCCACTGAAACCGCCATGTTCGACATCGAAGCTTTGTGCCAGTTCGTCGAATGTACGGCCAATGACAGTTTTATTCAGCAGTATTTCTTCGGTTTCAGGAACATTCATCCTGTTTAATGCCGCTATCAGCCGTCCCGCGGGCTGGAGTAATTTGGCACGATCATGTTGCCAAAGCTCATGCACCTGTTCCGCCAGCTCAATCAGGCCGATGCGGCCAAAACGGGTGTGTTTGGGCAAATAAGTCGAGGCAAAGAATGGGCGTTTATCGGCTGTCATGATGATATTCAATGGCCAGCCGCCCGAACCGGTCATCATCTGAGCCGCCTGCATGTAGACATGGTCAATATCGGGACGTTCTTCCCGGTCCACTTTGATGGCAATGAAATTCTCATTGAGAATCTTGCCTACTTCCGCATCAGAATAGGATTCTTCCTCCATGACATGGCACCAGTGACAGGTGGAATAACCGATCGAGAGCAGAATCGGCTTGTCCTCGCGTCTGGCCCTGGCAAAGGCTTCTTCACCCCAGGGATACCAGTCCACCGGATTATGCGCATGCTGCAACAGATACGGACTGGACTCATGAATCAGATGATTGCCCTGCATCGGAACCTCCGTTGAGTCATTCTGACATGAAAGCAACAATATTGAGACGCAGAAAGGCAGGAAGAAACATCGCTTCGCAGGTGTAACCCTGTCAGGCATGATCCGTCGCTCGCAGGGCAAAGCTCAAACCTTCGCCCGGTTCTGATTTCAGCAGATGTAAATCACACTCATCGTGCGCAGCCACATCGGCATGCGCGATATATTGAGTCAACGCTGATCTGAATTATTCATGAATCGTTGTGATGATCACACAGGGCCGGCGGCAGCCAGTTCCGGTTCAACATTCCCGGCAATACTATCAAATGCCTGATGGAACAGTCCGGCCAGTTCACGCGCTTTCGCTTCATAAGCCGAAGCATCGTCCCATGCGCATACCGGATTCAGCACCCTGGCATCCACACCGGGGCATGTTTCGGGCATTTGCAGCCGAAAAACGGGATGCTCACTGTAAGCTACATGATCCAGATTCCCCGATAAGGCGGCATTCAACATGGCACGCGTCGCGTTAATATCCATGCGTTCACCGACACCGTACGGTCCTCCACTCCATCCGGTATTGATGAGCCAGCAGTTGACCTGGTGTTCGGCAATCTTTTTACCCAGCAAACGGGCATAAACATCCGGATGCATGGGCATGAAAGGTGCGCCGAAGCAGGAGCTGAATACTGCCTCCGGTTCAGTGATACCGGATTCCGTACCGGCCACCTTGGCCGTATAACCGAGCAGGAAATAATATTTGGCCTGTTCCGGGCTCAGCCTGGCAATGGGCGGCAATACGCCAAAGGCATCCGCTGTCAACATCACGATATTTTTGGGGTGTCCGGCCACACCCGGATAAATAGCGTTGGGCAGATTAGGGATCGGATATGCAGCGCGTGTATTTTCCGTCAGACAATCATCGTCAAGATTCACACGGCGTGAATCAACATCGAAACGTACATTCTCCAAAATTGTACCAAACTTGCGTGTCATGCTATGGATTTCCGGTTCCTTTTCTGCTGAAAGCCGAATCACTTTGGCATAACAACCGCCTTCGATATTAAATATTCCCTCATCACTCCAGCCATGTTCATCATCGCCGATCAGGCGTCGTTCAGGGTCTGCTGAAAGTGTTGTTTTACCGGTTCCCGAAAGGCCAAAGAATACGGCTGAATTCCCATCCTTACCTACATTCGCCGAGGCATGCATGGAAAGAATACCCTGTTGCGGAAGAACATAATTCATCAGTGTAAATATTGTTTTCTTGATTTCACCGGCATAGGAAGTGCCGCCAATCAATGCCAGGCGTTTACCCAGATGCAGGATGACAAAAGCCTCGGAATTAGTATGCTGTTTGGAGGGTATGGCGTGGAAATGTGGTACATGAACCACGGTGAATTGTGGCTCATCCACGCCTATTTCACGATCTATGTCCACGGGACGAATCAGCATGGTGCGCGCAAACAGCGCATGCCATGCATCCTGGGTAATCACACGCACAGGCACCTCATGTGCGGGATCGGCGCCGGCAAAGCAATCCTGAACAAATACATGCCGCGCTTCCAGATAGCTGAATACGCGCTTGCACAGGGCATCAAAATCGGCCTCGGGGAAGCACTGGTTGATTTCTCCCCACCAGACTTTTCCCTGGCTGGAGGCTTCTTCCACAATAAATTTATCCTGGGCGGCCCTGCCCGTGTAATATCCGGTACGCACCACCAGCGGCCCCATATGGGAAAGATGACCCTCACGGCGGCGGACCACCCGCTCGTATAATGCAGGCGTCGGCGTGTTCCAGTAAATACGTTCCAGATTTCTTAGCCCTATTTTTTCCAGGCTCTGTTTGATTGCGCTCTGTGTCACCCTTTTCTCTCCTCTGTTGCCCTTCGGGCCCGCAAGCGCTGAAATACTTCTTCGGCATGGAATGAAGAACGGACGAGCGGCCCGGATGCCACTATACCGAAACCTTTCTTTTCAGCCAGATATTTCAGTTCAGCAAATGCCTCAGGCGTCCAGTATTTCATGACCGGATGGTGCCGGACTGATGGACGCAAATACTGGCCTATAGTTAGAATATCTACATTGGCCTCACGTAAATCATCCAGCACCTGCAATACTTCGTCACGTTCTTCACCCAACCCCAGCATGATACCGGATTTGGTCACCATATGCACATCCAGTTCCTTGGCTCGCTGTAGTAATCGCAATGACGTGAAATAGCGTGCCCCGGGGCGTACGGAATGATACAGGCGCGGGACGGTTTCCAGATTGTGATTAAAGATATCCGGCTTTGCTTCAATCACTGTTTCCAGACACGTCGCAGGCTTGCGTTGAAAATCAGGGGTTAATACTTCAATCGTAACCTGTGGCTGCCTCTCTTTCAGCTTACGGATGACGGTAGCATAATGGTTTGCACCGCCATCCGGAAGATCATCACGGTCTACCGATGTAATTACCACATGTTGAAGGTTCAGCGAAGCAACGGCTTCGGCGAGATGTTCCGCCTCCTCCGTATTGACCGGATCAGGCCGCCCGGTCTCGACATCACAAAACGCACAGGTCCGGGTGCATACCCGCCCCAGAATCATGAATGTAGCCGAGCCGTGTTTCCAGCATTCACCAATATTGGGGCAACTGGCTTCCTCGCAAACCGTGTTCAATTGCTTGTCGCGCATCAGTTGAAGCAGTTTGCGGTATTCGGGGGACAGCGGCGCCCGCACCTTGAGCCATGGCGGCTTCCCCGTCATCGGTTCGCCAACTGTGGCGTCTGCTGATTGTATCGGTATGACTCCGGACATGGGCCGAGTCTATATCCTGCCGCCGCATCCTGCATCCTGGTCTTAACCCGGATTTTTCATGAGATTGCGGATGGATGGCGCAGGACAGGCGAGGCCGGGGTGCCTGTCTGCGTGCGACGCACAGGCAGGCGTATGCAGGCAAGAAGCATAGCTGTAGCTATGGTTCGCATATCCGGTCCGCATGGGCAAGCCAGACGCCGTGAAATGCAAAGTATCATCTGCATACGGACGCGGCATTTTTCCGCAAGCATCTGATACATCTCGATATCCCGGCCTCTATCGCATGGTCTTAATGAAAAATTCGGGTTAACTATTTATAATCATCAATTGACATGGCCTTTATATCCTGCCAAGTTAGCCTGAACTATTCTAATAAATCTTCTTGGTATTGATTCCGGTATTTTACAGGGAGTTGCATTGGAACCATCCTTATCTCAGGGACTGAAAAAAATATTCGGCGACCCGACTCAACGCCTGAGCATTGGGCAACAAGCGCAAGTCATCAGGCAGGCATTGAATATTGCGATCCCTATTATTATCGCCTTTTCACTGCTTAACCACTTTTTTCAGCATGATACCCTCGCGTTTGTCGAACTGGGTTCGCTTGTGCTGGTCGTGCCGGCATGGCACATGGCTGGCCGCACAACCTGGATTGCAACCAGCGAGTTTTTATCCCTGCTCGCCACTGCCATCATTCTTCTCTACATCATTTATGACGGAGGCATTGCGACGCTGGGGTTCGTCTGGGGCTGGTTGTTTCCATTCGTCGCCTTCTATATCGTAGGAATTCGGCAGGGGTGGTATTGGTCCATTGGCTTTTTTACTGTTGCCTCAGCTATTTTTATGTTGCATCTCGGGGTCACGTCCTCCTACGACAAGGATGCGCCGGTTGTATTTCTTTCCGCTTATCTTCTCAACCTCATTGTGGGTTACCGCTTCAATGCCATGCGTTTTCAATACCTGTTCAATCTGGAGGAACAGGTGCGCAAGCGTACCGCTCAACTCGAACATGTTGCCCTGCATGATGCCCTGACAGACCTGCCTAACAGATCGTGTTTAACTAGCCATATTCAGGCACTCATGGATCAGCAGAGGGAAGATTTTGCCGTCCTGAATCTGGATATCAACCGGTTTAGCGGGATCAATAACGTCCTCGGATATGACCATGGCGACCAGTTGCTGAAAGCATTTGCCAATCGCATGCGCTCATACGCAAAGGATCATGCGTTTGCCGCACGCCTGGGTGCTGATGAGTTCGCCATAGTGCTGCAGGACTTGCCTGCCGGGAAATCCAGGCAGGATATCAACGCTATCGTTACACAACACGCCAAACGGCTGCAGGAAGTGATGGAGCAACCCTATAACGTTGGCGACTCAACGGTTGAACTCGAAATCACGACAGGCGTCGAGTTCCCTTCCGACTATAATACCAATGCCGGTCACATGCTCAGACGCGCAAACTTTGCCTGCCATACAGCCAAGAAAGAACAAAACAGCGTGGCTATTTACGACTCGGCACAGGATGCAAACAGCGCTCGCCAGTTCAGGATATTCGGCGGGCTGAAGAATGCCATACAGAAGCACGAACTGAAGCTTTTCTATCAGCCGAAAATTGACATGCGCCTGCGCAAGGTGACGGATGTTGAAGCGTTAATTCGCTGGATTTCACCGGAAAAAGGCCTGATCCCTCCCGACCAGTTCATTCCCGTGAGTGAAAGTACGGGACTGATTTATCCGCTTACGGAGTACGTGCTGGATGCAGCCATGCAGCAACAGGCATTGTGGCTCAAAAAGGGCTACCACATCAATATCGCCATCAACCTTTCTGCACGCAATATCATGGATGCGGACCTGATTCCGACAGTCACTGATTGTCTGATCAAACACTGTGTTCCCGCAGGCGATTTTACACTGGAAATAACCGAAAGCGCGATCATGGGACAGCCTGATAAAGCTCTCCGGGCCATTCGTAATTTGAAGACGATGGGATTCAGATTTTCGCTTGACGATTACGGAACCGGGTATACCTCATTGAGCTATTTGAAGGATATGCCTGTGGATGAGATCAAGATTGACCAGTGTTTCATCTTCAACTGTTTGAAGAGTGATAGAGACAAAGCCATTGTCCAGTCAACCATTACCCTTGCCAACAGTCTTGATCTGAACGTTGTTGCCGAGGGTATCGAAAACGAAGCGGTATGGGATGCCCTGAACAAAATGGGTTGTGACAAGGGACAGGGCTATTTTATGGCCAGGCCCATGCCACCGGAGGATTTTGAACAATGGTTGGAAGACTCCGATTGGGATTATGCCTGACGAAGCCCCTCTTGTTTACATCACCGGATGTTCAGTAAAGCGGAAGTTTTCCGGATCAATGACCCGGAATCTCATTTCGCGGGTCGTTTTGCCACCTTCCAGCGCCATGGCAATGCCATCCTCCTGGCTGTCACTGCTGCAAATAGCATAGTGATGGTTGTGGCCAAACAATAATAGTTGCGCCCGGTTTTTCACGACCTTGCGGAACTCATCCGCATCCTTGAACCGGTTCAGGTAATGCACCGCATGATACGGGTGGTGATGAAAATAGATGACCACCCGTTTGCCGGATAACTGAGGCAGTCCGAGCAGTTTATTCAGCGCTCTGAGTTGCCGTTCACCCATGCGGCCTTCAGCCCCGAAACTGTAACCGTCCTTCAGTTCATCTGCTGTCGTGTCCAGACCGATAAAAACGATCTCCCCCATGATATTCACGACGGGAAACGGACTGTTATAAGGCATGTCCTCCGGCAAATAAGCTGCAGCATCAATATCGCCGGAGCCCTGTAGATAATCATCGAACACCTGCCGGAATCGGGCAATAAATTTATGATGCCCGCCCCAGAAATCGCCATAATCGTGATTACCGGGACAGAGTAATATCCGTCCGGCAAAACGGGGAGACAGGGTATCAATCATGGCCCCGACTTCATCATGGGCATGCTCATGATCAGCATCATTGATCAAATCGCCCGTGATGATGATAACATGGTTCTGATGATTAAATTCCGGTGCAGTATTCAGACAGGCGATGATACGCTCAAATTTTTCCCTGTTGGTATCCTGACCAACATGTAAATCACTCAGGTGAATCAGTTTCATTCGCGTTTCCCCCTCCTGTTCAGCCATATCATGTGTCTATAACCACTTTTTGATCTTCGGATGCTCCCGGACCGAACGGCTGGCCCACACCGGTTTAAACCCGGTATCAAGAAACTGATCGGGGGTAATCCCTTCTTTGCAAATGCCAATAATACATGTTCTGACCGGTTTGAGCTGGATATAGCGGTCTATGCTGCGGTAAGCGTAATAGGCAAATTCCGAACAACTGAAACTGTTATGCGCTTCTTCCTTGAAATCAAAGCGAAAATCGTAACGTGCCCCCAGGCAGCTTAACGCCACCTTGCGTGCGGAAGCGACAATCTCTTTACGTGAGACTTCCTCACCCTGCTCCAGTTTTTTACGAGTTTTTTTCTCGGCAGGGAGGAATTCTGTTTTTTTGAATATCGCGTCATCATATTGCTTCGACTGATCCAGAGTTTCGGGCAATCGTAGAATAACCATCTTGTCACAACGGCAGAAGTTAATGACATCCTCCATAAATACACCGTCGGCCATGGCATGTATCATCATCTGCTTGCCAACCTTGAATTCATCCCGTTGCACACGCGCCAGCTTTTCAGGGTTATCATCAATGGTTGTACCCGCTGATTTGCGATCTTTTTCGGTAGACGCGCCATAGAAGAAACCGACATGGCTAAACGTGCCGGGGATAAACTTTCCGTCAATATAATGATCATAGGCCCTGAGTACGACGTCTCCAGGCTGGATGATATCAATGACTTCGCGTACATCCTCTCCTTTGACTTTATACGAACTGGGATCATAAATGAAAAATAAAGGCGCCTTGAAATATTTGATGTCACCAAACCATGTGAGAAACTTCTCATAGAAGCGTTTTTTCTCAGGATTTAAATATTTACCCATAGTCACTCCTCCCGGTAGTGAGCTTTATACCTGGATCCTGCAAGTGTTTGTGCGTGCAGGGTGTAAGATATTAGTTTACATGTCACATTGAAAAAACACGTTGTCACCTTATTGGTGACAAAGTCCCACGCATGCGGGATGAGTGTTTTTTCGATAGTCCAAGTGTATCAAGAGGTTGCGCCATGTATGTGCAAACACTTGCAGAATCAAGGTTATAGACAATAACAAGTTTAGATGCAAGCTGTGTTTGGCATCATCGATCAGCGCCTACAAGCACATTGCCCATTTTCCTCTTTTATGTGTATAATTCATACATACTGATGGTGAGTAAGGAGACGTTTATGGCGCATCGTGCCAATTTCGTGCTTGAAGACGAGGTTTGGGATAGCTTGCAGACTGTACCAAGGGGAGAGCGCAGCCGGTTTGTGAACCGCGCCGTGTATCATGAACTGACCGCGTTTCGCCGCAGGCAGGCGGTGGCCCGCCTGGACAACATCCGGGCGCGCATGACGCCTCTTGCAGGCAATGCCGAGGATTGGATCCGGGAAGACAGGGGGCATCATTGAACCCTGT
This sequence comes from uncultured Zetaproteobacteria bacterium, assembly GCA_964548425.1. Classification (GTDB taxonomy): domain Bacteria; phylum Pseudomonadota; class Zetaproteobacteria; order Mariprofundales; family Mariprofundaceae; genus JAUZQZ01. Next base: position 9,435 of record CAZJRL010000051.1, read on the forward strand.
CATTCCTGATGCCTCCATCCTGTTGAAGTGGGTGCTTCCAGATGAAGGCGAATCGTATGTTGAACAGGCTCTTTCCATGCGCGACGCATTCGTGACAGGGAAAACCACGCTGATTGTTCCGGAACTATGGTACTTTGAGGTGGGGAACACGCTCAGCCGGAAATATCCGGGCGAAGCGGAGGCTTTGCTGTCCGGATTACAGGCGATGGGACTTGAGACCATCACACCCAACCCTCCATGGCAGGCCGCCATCCTGCAATTGGTCGCCGCATACCGCGTGACTTTCTACGATGCCGCTTATCATGCCCTGGCTATGGTCAATGACGGAATATTTGTTACCGCTGATGAAAAATATATGGGCAGAGCACATGCAGCCCCGAATATGATCCACCTGCATGAATGGTCTGCCGCTTACGCCGGATGAACATCGTAACATGGAATGTGAACTCGCTGAATGTGCGCTTGCCGCATGTGCTGCGTTATCTGGAGGAACATGCGCCGGACATTCTGGCCTTGCAGGAAACCAAGACCCCGGATGAGAAATTTCCACAGGCTGAAATCGAGGCGACGGGATACCACGTTTGTTTTTCCGGGCAGAAAACCTACAACGGCGTCGCCATTTTAAGCCGTTCTGCGCCCGAGGATGTCACGGCCGGCATCCCGGATTTTGATGACCCGCAGCGCAGGATGCTGGCGGCTACGATAG
>CAZJRL010000052.1:0-10127 GCA_964548425.1 uncultured Zetaproteobacteria bacterium
CGTTGCAATCAGTAACCCGCCTGAAAGCGCGGTAAATAGCGTTTTCAGCGATAATCGAATCATTTCCTCGGTGAACATCTCATGCAAAGCCGCACTCCAGCGTGTGGCGCGTGGAAGAATTATCAAAATACCCAGCCATGCCCCGGCCAGAAATATCATCTGATGACCAAGGGCCATACGCCACCCCGGTTCCAGCAGCAGGTTAATCGTAACGGCTGTTGCTGACATCACTACGCCGCATATAGCGGACGTGCCTACCGCTTGCCGCAGCGGCAATGAGCGTCGCAGCAGCGGTACCAGCATCGTTCCGCCGCCAATACCGAGTGTGCCGGACAGGTATCCAATGGGTCCTGCATATAGTCCCGGGGGAGGGGTGATGCCACCGGGACGAGCCCCGCGACCATAATCCCATGCGATCCAGGCATCGAGCAGCGCCAAACCTGCCAGCACCACGGCTGCGGGAATTTTGAGTGTTAACCAAAGGCCCAGTGCAGCACCCAGAATCAGACCGGGGATGAGCTGCCTGAACACAACCATATCGATGTGTCCAAGCCGCCAGTGCGCTCGTGTGGAAAAGAATCCGGTAAAAACAATCGCACCCATGCTGGCCATAACCGGAGCGGAGATAGATTCTGTTTCTCCCGGCATCAATGCATAGAATACCGGTACATAAATCAGTCCGCCACCCAGCCCCGCCAGTCCGGCCAGAAGTCCGCCTGCCGTACCCGCCAACAATCCGGTCAGAAGCCCGTAGATCAGCGGGTACACATCAAATTCAGTCATAATGATACGATACCGCAGAGGAAGAAGGCGAACAGGCAGAAACCGTTTGTTTTATCGACGAGCATCAGTTGATTATGGAAAGTGCCCGGGACAGTAGCGGAGCGCAGGCTGTTTGGACAAATGTAAGCCTGCCCGCAGGGTGGGAACCGGAAGCCCGAATCAAACATCAACGTTACAGGTATGAGTAGCGCTTTATAGCCGGTCCAGTATTTGTTGTCTTTGTTCCTGCAGCATATCCGGTGGAAGCAGACTTTTTTTATTCAGCATTTGTAAAAACTCGAGACCAGCCTTGGGCGAAGGATGCTGTGTTTCATATTCGGAGATAATCATTCCAAGTTTTTTCCGATACTCATCCTTTGTAATCAGTTCCTTGTCCAGCAAGCGGTGCAGGATACCGATACGACCCGCTGTATCGCTATGATCCGGGGCAATTGTTGCAGCATGGCTTTGTATGCGTGCAGGAGGTTCGGACGGCTGGACGAATGTGTGCGTATCTGGCGCCAACGTACTGACCGGCATCGCGAGCATATCCGGCCGGTTCCGGTAAAGAGTCTGGTCCTGCTGTGGAACCAGCCTCCAGTAGGATGTATCAATATCATCCTCGGAAACGCTTTCGACAGTATTACTTATTCTGGCATCCTCTTCGGCAAGAGCCGTGAGTTTGAATGCGGGGTCGTTTTCGATACGACTGAAATACCAGTAAAGGCGGCCGTTGCTGAAAAAGATATTGCCCCGGACCTTATCCTGCTGGAAAGCTACTGCCTGCCCCGCCCTGATACCGGCAAGGGCCTGTTGGATCTGCGGTGCCAGCGTTTGGATCTGTTGCTTGGAGAAGACAGGTTTCGGGCTGCCGGAGACAAGGAATCTGTCGTTGGCATACTGAATGTTGCCAAGGGCGGTAACCCATTGCGCTGTACTTAATGAAACAGGCAGGGAACCATCCGATCTGACAAGCCCCCGGGCCGGGGCCGGCTTCATAACACTGACTTCAGCCCGGGTGAAGGCAGGTGCAAGCAATAGCAATATCGGCAGCATCAACCAGGATTTGTGAATAGACCTGAACATGCCGACGATTCCACTGCCAGTGACCGTTAATGTCAACATTTAGCCTGCACGATTCCATATGACGGTTCGGCTGCTGACACAAAAGCCATTGGTAATCATTTGTGCCAGCGTTGCCGGGTACAACTGATGTTCGACGGCATGAATACGTCTGTGCAGGGACGCTTCATCATCGTTATCACGGACTTCGACTGATGCCTGGGCCAGGATTGGCCCGCCATCGAGCACTTCGTCGACCAGGTGCACGGTTACACCGGTGACCTTCACACCATATTCCAGCGCGTCGTGTACTGCATGTGCACCAGTGAATGATGGCAGTAAAGCCGGGTGAATATTGATGATACGATGACGGAAGCGTGCAACAAAGTTGCCGGACAGAATTCGCATATAACCGGCCAGCACAATCCAGTCGCAGTGTGCGGCCTCAATCTGTTCCGCACAGGCGGCATCAAAAGAGGCACGGTCAGAATAATTCTCCGGATTCAGACTGTGCACCCGCGGCACACGGGCATCACGGGCAATGGCCAATGCACCGGCATCCTGCTTGTCGGATAATACCAGTTGTACATCCACCGGACAGGCGCCGGATGCTGCTGCTGTTAAAATCGCTTGCAGATTACTGCCTTTACCTGACGCCATGATGGCGATGCGGTTTTTATTCACATGATCCGCGTGCATGGTTTCCAAATTCCCTGTTCACTGATAATCGCAGTGACATTGGCGTAAGGGGTGATGTCGAACGCAGGGTTGCTGGCCTTTGAACCTGCCGGAGCAAGATGAATGTGGTGTGCATGGCCTGCATCATCCACCCCGTCCATGGCCAACACTTCATCACTTGTTCGTTCTTCAACAGGAATATTTATTCCCGTGGCACACGCTGTATCAAACGTACTGGACGGGGCAGCCACATAGAAGGGAATCCCATGCTCACGAGCAGCCAATGAAAGCATGTAAGTTCCTATTTTATTAGCGATATCTCCATTTTTTGCAATTCGGTCCGCGCCGGTTACGATGGCATCCACTTTGCCCTGTGCCATCATCCATGCTGCCGCACTGTCCGCCTGAATACGACAGTCAATTCCTTCCTGTCCCAGTTCCCACGCTGTCAGGCGAGCGCCCTGCAAGCGTGGCCGTGTTTCATCTACCCATACAAACGGAGATTCTCCGGCATGCGCCAGCCGGTAAATACCCGAAGTGGCTGTACCCCAGTCCACGGCGGCCAGCCAGCCGGCATTGCAATGTGTGAGAATACGGCGCTCTCCCACGGCCAGTTGTTCTGCAAGGTGGATGCCCATACGCTCATTTGCAGCGACTTCCGTGTCCGCATAGGCCTGAGCCGCAGCCAGCATATCCCTGTCTGATGCACCTGCTTTCGCACAGGCATCCATGGCATCGCAGGCATGGAACAGATTCACCGCTGTAGGACGGGTGGCACGAAAACGGGGCAACCAGTGCGAAACATAACGGGCGCGATCTTTCTGATAGGCCAGAGCAAGACCAAAGGCGGCTGCCGCGCCGATCGTAGGGGCGCCGCGCACCTGCATGGTTTCAATGGCGACAGCGATATCCTCCGGATTGGTACTCGTTTTTTGCTCAAAACGGTGGGGTAGCAGGCGCTGTTCAATCCATTGTACGCCATCCGCATGCCAGCCCACCGCCCGGAAAGGCTTGCCATCGATTCTCATCGGCGCAGACGGGACAAGACGCCATCCAGTTCTGCCGGCCGGGTATAACGGATGCGCATTTCCCCGGCACCGCTTTTTTTGCAGCGTATCTCGACAGGCAGGCCCAGTGTGCGGGTTAATTCATCCTGAAGTGCTATCACATCGGGGTCAGTCCGGCGTGTCACTTTGGCCTGAGAAGAGGTCTTTGCCATCTGTTTCGCATGTTGTTCCATTTGCCGGGCACTCCAGCCACGTGATATGCATTCCGATGCCAGTTTTTCACTTTGTGCCGGGGGAAGACCCACTAACGGCCGGGCATGGCCCATGTTAAGTTCCCGATTTTCAATCATATTTTGTATTTTCTCAGGAAGCTGGAGCAAGCGGGTTAGATTACTCACCTGTACCCGGGATACGCCAATCCGGCTTGCCACCTCCTGTTGCGTGCAGCCGAATTCATTCATCATTTGCCGGTAAGCCCGCGCCGATTCAATAGCCGTTAGATCATCCCGCTGCTCATTCTCGATAATTGCCAGTTCCAGCGCCTGAAGATCATCCACATCACGTATAATGGCTGGAATCTCGGGAAGGCCGGCAGCCTGCGCCGCCCGCCAGCGCCGTTCACCGGCGATCAATTCATAACTGTCGCCGTGAGGGCGCAACAGAATCGGCATCAGCACGCCATCCCGGCGCACTGATTCAGTCAATGACTGCAATTCTGCGTCAGCAAAGCGGGTACGCGGTTGATAGCGATTGGGCTGTATTTTTGAAATCGGAACGGTTGATGCCTGTGCCATTAGTTCCGGTGCCGGCGTGTCGGATAATAATGCCCCAAGGCCTTTCCCAAGCGCTTGTTTTTTAAGGGGTTTTTTCATTTTCATCTCCTGATTGCCTGTCGCTGCATAACTTCCTGCGCCAGTTGCAAATACGCCTGCGCTCCGCTGGAGCGAATGTCGTGATACAAGGCAGGCAAGCCAAAGCTTGGTGCTTCAGACAAACGGACATTGCGTGGAATCACCTGCCCATAGACCTGAGAACCAAAATAGTTACGCACTTCCTGTTCAACCTGAACCGCCAGATTGTTTCGGCGATCCACCATGGTTAACAGAATTCCATCCATGGATAATTCCCGGTTTAATCCATTGCGCACCCGGCGGATGGTATCCATCAACTGCGTTAAGCCTTCCATGGCATAGAACTCTGTTTGTAAGGTAATCATTACCCGGTTGGCGGCAGTCAGGGCGTTCAGAGTCAACAGGTTCAGGGCAGGTGGGCAATCGATCAGCACAAAATCCATAGGAGTGCCCGTATACTCTGCAAAGACATGTTCCAGTACGCGTTCACGCTGCTCAATATTCACCAGCTCAATTTCAGCACCTGCCAGGTCCATGCTCGCAGGCACGATAAACAAGCCCTCATATGCTGTTTTCCTTATGGCCTGATTCAGTGTCGCACCATTAATCAATAGATCGTAGGTGCCCGTTGTGACGGACTGCTTATCAATACCCAGGCCTGTCGTAGCATTACCTTGCGGGTCTGCATCCAGTAACAGAACCTGCTGGTCTAACGCTGCCAGAGATGCTGCCAGATTAATGCTCGTCGTTGTTTTACCCACGCCACCCTTCTGGTTGGCAATGGCAATCACAGGTCCCAGATGCTGATGTTTCACGTGAAACCCTCCGTACGGTGATAACACTGAACGTGTTGTCTCACACGCTCCAATGCGATTGTCTCCAGTCTTTCAAAATGCCAGCCTGATACTGTTGCCGGCTTGCTATCGCTTGCCGTTGGCAGCACAGCTACAGCATTCCGAAGCATATGCGGAGTAATCATGCGCAACAACGCTTCAGGCCGGGTGACAGCCCTGGCCACACAGGCGTTGGCCCGGATGTTCTTCAATGCCCTGACATCACAATCATAAACATCCACGTTTAATGCCAGTATGCGTGCAATATGGCGCAGAAATTCCGCCCGTTTTTTGCGCCGCTCAACCAGTATGCCGTGCAAACCCTGCCGCGCCAGAAGGATTGGTACACCTGGAACTCCCATGCCACTACCTACATCGAGCAATACTCCCTGTGATGGCAGCCATTGACACAGGGCCAGCGACGGATCTATAAAATGTTGCCGGAATGCCTGTTCATTCTTTACTGATGTTAGATTCAGCGCCCCGGAAAATTTTATCGTTTCGGTAATATAGCGTTGAATGTTCTCCTGTATTTGTGTTGTCATATCTGCCGCAAATGTATCATCAAACATGAAATGGCTGCTGGTGTAATACCCGACAGGCGTGAAGCCTGCCCCAGGTTGCGTGGCTGTTCCTGTTGTAATCGTTGACAACACTCCGTGCTAAGGCCGCGGACGGACTGATAATCAAAGCTTGCCGGAATGCGCTGTTCCTCCATGTGGCGAAAGCGCGCAACTTCCTGCTCCTGCTTTTGCAGGTAGCCATCATAGTGAATGAACGCCTTCAGGCTGGCCAGATCACGGCGGTCCAGTGCGGGAGCCGTGGAAAGCAGCTTTAATGCACAATCAATGTCGATATCCTGCCGGTGTGTATATGCGGCAAATGACAGCCCCTGTTTTGGAACGTTCAGGTGTAAAGCTTGCAGCCGGTTGCGCCATTCCCGGCCATTTCCGATACGGGTTTCACGCACTTCGTGCTCGGCGTTGGCCAGACGTTCCCGGCGCTGCGCGAAGCGTTGTTTGCGTTCATTGTTGTACATGCCAAGACGTATCGCCATTTCGGCAAGTCGCAAATCGGCGTTATCCTCACGCAACTGTAGACGAAATTCTGCCCGTGATGTAAACATGCGATAGGGTTCCATAATCCCTTTGTTGACCAAATCATCTACCATGACACCCATGTAGGCCGTGGCCCGGTCCGGAACCCAGGTATCCAGTTCCAGAGCCAGTGCGGCTGCATTAATACCGGCAAGGAGCCCCTGTGCGGCAGCTTCTTCATAGCCTGTGGTGCCATTGATCTGGCCAGCATGAAAGAGTCCGCCAATTCGCTTGCATTCAAGTGTGCTCCTGAGTTCGGTAGGATCAACATAATCGTATTCAATGGCATAGCCGGGGCGAATAATGATAGCCTGTTCCAGGCCGGGAATCGCACGAACAAAGGCCCACTGGACATCAATGGGCAGGGATGTGGATATACCATTGGGATATATCTCCTCATGATCCCGGCCTTCGGGTTCCAGAAAAATCTGATGGCTGTTTTTGTCAGCAAAACGAACGATTTTGTCTTCAATGCTGGGACAATAACGCGGGCCGATACCCCGAATAGCACCTGAATACATCGGGGAGCGGTGCAAATGCTCGCGAATGATGGCGTGTGCACGTTCCGAGGTGCGGGTGATATGGCAAGGTATTTGATCTTTCTGTAGCTGGTCATGTAAGGCCGAAAACGGAAGTACATCGGTATCTCCGGTCTGTGTTTCCAGCGCATCCCGGTTGATGCTGCGGGAGTCAAGCCGTGGTGGCGTGCCTGTCTTCAGGCGTCCCAGTCCGAGTTCCTGCCGGTATAATTCATCCGTTAGCCCCTGCACCGGTGCATCACCGGATCGCCCGGCGGGAATCTGCTTTTCCCCTATATGAATCAGGCCACCCAGAAATGTCCCGGTTGTCAGGATGACTGCTCTGGCATGGTGTGAAACGCCAAGTTCATCCACCACCCCGACGACACGTTGTTGATCAAACATCATTTCACTGATCGTCCCCTGATGCAGAGATACATTGGGACACGATGCCAGGGCATGCCGCATAGCCATGTGATACAGGCGGCGATCACATTGGGCGCGTGTGGCTCGCACCGCCGGACCCTTTCCCCGGTTTAACAAACGGTACTGCAAGGCAGCCTGATCCGTCGCAATGCCCATGGCGCCACCCAGGGCATCCACTTCACGTACCAGATGCCCCTTTCCCACCCCGCCTATCGCCGGGTTGCAGGACATTTTGGCGATCGTATCAAGGTTTTGTGTAATCAGGCGCACGCGTGCGCCACGGTTGGCGGCCGCCATGGCGGCTTCACAGCCTGCATGGCCTGCGCCGATAACCAGTACATCGACCGGTCCGTCCGGATGTTTCACGTGAAACATGTTCTTGTGTTTGCTCATGGGGCGGGGAAGGCTAGGAGTCTGCCGGACTTAGGGCAATCGTGGCGAGCAGGAGCAAGCTATACAAAGCAAAGACATGCAGAATAGCATGATTCTGACTCGGGCTTGCGTCCCGGCCTGATGGGCCTCCAAATAGCCTGAATCATAAATCAGGATATTTTGGGCCGCTTCTCTGCTGCGCAGCAGTTTTTTCATAAGTCTGACAAACTCCCGGAGGGTATTCTTGCCACAAATCCAGATCAGGACATTAAAAAAGGGGGCATGAGCCCCCTTTGATTGGTTGTGCGAGCATCAAGCTTTTCGTCTTCTTTCCAGAAGCTCATGCATAATGGGCGTCAGTATCAATTCCATGGCCAGCGCCATCTTTGCGGCGGGTATAACCAGCGTGTTACGGCGAGACATGAATGAGTCTTTCAGCATGGCAAGCAGCCACGGGAAATCAATCCTCCATTTGTGCGGGTCACGGATACGAATAACGATGACGCTTTCATCCGGCGTTGGCACATCGCGTGCGATAAACGGGTTGGATGTATCCACCAGCGGTACACGCTGGAAGTTGATATCCGTGTGCGTAAATTGAGGTGTAATAAAGTGAATATAGTCATGCATGCGCTGGAGAATGTTATTCACCACCGCCTCTTCTGAATAACCGCGCATCTGGGTATCACGGTGAATTTTTTGAATCCATTCCAGATTGACGACCGGCACAACACCTAACAATAAATCCACATAGGGCCGCACCTCTTCAACGCCACCATGTAATCCCTCATAGAATAGCAGGTCCGAGCCTTCGCCGATTTCACGCCATTCGGTAAATCGCCCGGCTTCGACGTTATAAATCTTGGCCTCTTCATCATCATGCACGTAGGTGCGTGCCAAACCGCGCCCTGTTCTGCGATACGAATCAAACAGTTCGGCTATTTTATCAAATAAATTGGCTTCATCGGAAAAATGACTTAGCCGTTTTCCTGCTGCTTCAAATTCCTTCGATTTCTCACGAAATTTATAACGATCGAATTTATGAAAGCAGTCGCCTTCCACAATGGCAGGTGTTACCTGCTCACGCCTGAAGATGTGCTCAAGTGCCACCTTGGCTGTGCTGGTTCCGGCGCCGGAAGAACCCGTTACGGAAATAACCGGATATTTTGCAGACATGCGACCCTCCAATAAATATAATTAAATCAATTAGTTACGGACATTCGTCCTGTTAACGCTGGTGCCCCGAATTAATGATCCTGTCCATGTGAATGTGTATTATGACGCAAAATGCCCCCGGGGTTCAATGACTGTAATCTATAATGAAGTCGTAAAAAGTCCATCCATTGCAAAGCCGTCTCCCATTCTGGCTTTCGGGGAAGGCTCAATTCGGTTATGATTCGACGCTTCCTTGCCTGCATTATCCAATTGAAGAATACAGGCCAGCAGGAGGTCATGACGGCATGGACGCACGAGTATTTGATGAGGGCTTAACCTTTGACGATGTATTGCTGGTGCCTCAGGCAAGTCATGTCGTGCCTCGCACAGTGGATACCTCCTCACAATTCACAAGAAAACTTCGTCTTAATATCCCGGTTCTGTCAGCAGCGATGGATACAGTAACAGAATCGGGAACAACCATTGCGCTGGCGCAGGAAGGGGGCATTGGTGTTATCCATAAAAATCTGGTTCCGGAAATTCAGGCCGCGGAAGTCCGCAAGGTCAAGCGATTCGAAGCCGGTGTTGTACAGGAACCGCTAACTGTAACTCCGGAGATGAAATTATCCGATGTGCGGGAGCTTTGTGTAGCGCATGGTTTCTCCGGGTTTCCCGTACTCAATGATGATGGCGGTTTGTGCGGCATCATTACCAATCGCGATACACGCTTTGAGAATAACCTGGACAAGCGGGTTGATGAGGTAATGACACCACGTGACCGACTGGTCACGGTCAAACCCGGCACGGGTCTGGAGCATTGCAAACAGCTGTTCCGTGAGCATCGTATTGAAAAATTACCTGTGGTGGATGACAAAGGGCATTTGCACGGCATGATTACTGTGCGTGACATCGAAAAATCAAAAGCATTTCCCAATGCGGTGCGTGATGATCTGGGGCGGCTTCTGGCAGCGGCCGCGATTGGTGTGGGTGATAAGGAACTGGCACGTTTTGAGGCGCTGCTTGCGGTTGGCGTGGATGCGGTTGTGGTGGATACGGCGCATGGTCATTCGCAAGGCGTGATCAGCCAGGTGCGCGAGATCAAGCGTCAATATGGTGATGATATTCAAATTATCGGCGGCAATATTGCGACGCCGGAAGCTGTACGTGACCTGGCTGATGCCGGTGCGGACGCCGTGAAGGTGGGGATCGGGCCCGGCTCGATTTGCACCACACGCATGGTGGCAGGTGTGGGCGTGCCTCAATTAACAGCCATTATGCAATGTGCGGCGGCCGGTCGTGATGTCGGCATTCCGGTGATTGCGGATGGCGGCATCAAGTTTTCCGGAGATTTTGCCAAGGCGATGGC
>CAZJRL010000053.1:0-10093 GCA_964548425.1 uncultured Zetaproteobacteria bacterium
GCTGTTTAACGCATTGTGCAGGCCTTTCCCGCAGCGATTCAGAGCATCTTCAAGCAACTGACCGGACAAGCCTTCCGCCAGCAGCATACGTCGCATCAAACCGACACCCTCATCAGTCAGTACCTCATTCCAGTTTTCTACACCTGTTTCCGCCACCCGCTGTAGCGCCGCGTGTACACTATTGCCAACAGGTGCCGCCTCCGGTCCTGCCCAGCCATATTCCGGTTCACCATGACCATTTGTACAGATCGTGACAGGCAAAAGTTCGGGGACAGTTTTAATACGTGTCAGGGGAATTCGTTCTCCAGTCACTTCATCTTCTCCAGGCTGCATGGATTGGACCTCAGCGCCAAAATAATCCTTGCCGTGCTGGTACATCAGTTCCATAAATGAATGCTTCGCCGGTTTTTCATCTTTTTCTGAAATATGCCCCAGCATGTGCAACTCAGTCTGCGCGCGTGTGCAGGCAACATATAACAAGCGCATGGACTCTTGGTGTTCCTTGTTCTTTTCTATGTTCCGAATCAGGTCATATAACGCATCCTTACCGCGGGTTTCCGCTTTAGGCGACATCAACAGCATTTCGTCTTTATCCGAGGGTACTTCGGTAAATGCCAGCAATGGCATGTCGTTGCTCCTGGGGGGCGTTCCCAATCCCGGGAGAATCACCACATCCCATTGCAACCCCTTGGCTCCATGCATGGTCATCAGTTCAACCTGCGCCGCCTCTATAGATGCATCGGGTACGCTATACAATGCTTTTAGACGTTCATCAAAATACGTAAAATCTATGTTGCCTCCGGTTTCAAGCTCCTCCATTAAATCAAGAACGGTTTCCACATTGGTACAGGCTGTTTTATCCATGATTCCCGGCATCTTCAGACGCAGCCATGCTGTTTGCACCATGTCCCGCACCATCATTTTTCCGCTCATTATCACACAGGGATCAATCGCCTGTGTTACATACATGACACGATCCCGTGCACTCGTATCCAGGCGGGACAGGGCATCCTCATCATGCAATATCTCCCACAAGGCCCGGTTATCCTTTGCCATCAGGACAAACAGGTCCGCCGCCGTCAACCCGCAACACGGCATACGCAAGATCGCTGCCCATGATTCGGTGTCTCCCGGGTGCAGTAATGCACGCATCACCGCGCGTAACGCCCGAATCTCCGGTCTGCTATTCAGTGGCAGAATATTGACTGCACGGAAAGCGATACCAGCCTCGTGCAATGCCGTCATAATGGTATGCAGATCCTTGCGAGTACGCGCCAGAACACCTGTCCGCTGTTTGTTTCTCAATGCTTTTCTGACCAGTCTGGTGACAGTGGCTGCTTCTATACCCTGATCCAGGCCTTGCTGCACATGCAACTGAACACAACCCTTATGTGCCAGTGCAGACATGGCTGCGGCATAGGGAATCGCACCATTCACACTATCTTCCATCGCCGGAAAAATATGCTCGAATGCCGTATTCACCCAATTCACAATCATCGGCGCAGAACGGAAATTGCGTTCCAGTTGCAGTGCCGCCACGAATGGAAGATTCACCTGGTTATTTGCAGCCCGCAAAAACAGTCCAACCTCTGCTTTACGAAAACGGTAGATCGACTGCATCGGATCACCGACCAGGAACAGGGTGCGGCCATCATTCTCCTCCCAGCCCGATGTCAGACAACGCAATAAACGGATTTGAAGTTCCGAGGTGTCCTGAAACTCATCCACAAGAATGTGCCGGATACGATAATCCAGTTTGAGCAGTAAATCAGAGGGGTTGCCAGCTCCATCACTTATGGCATCCAGCGCACGCAGTGCAATTTCGGTGAAATCTGCTTTTCCCTGTGCAGTAAACTCTGCCTGCAAATGGAGAACCGCGCGCGGTAGAAGACGGAACATAGATTCGACAATGTCCCATTGTATTTCATTAAATTCAGGTGTTTGTGGGAGCGTACGTAATACATGCAGGCTTTTGCCAAGTCCGGGAATTTCAGCCAGTAAGGCAAGTATATTTTGCATGTGTTGCTTTTCAGTCTTTGCTTCCGGCGGAAAGCCGTGTCTCTTGTTAACGGTTTTCTTTAATTGGGCACTGCCTGTCAGGAGAAAATCTGCCACCAGGCGCCATTGCTCCAGATTATCCATGCCGGAACCGGGCCATGCCGTCAAATCCGTAAATCGCCTGTCTTCGTCATTTAGTGTGGAAAAGCGTATCAGCTCAGGCAAATCTTCCTTTACTTCGAACGGAATCATGATGTCACAAGCCCGAATCTGCTGTTGCATAAATGCAGCCATGCTTACTTCCAGAATCTGCCGCAAGGCATTGAGATTGCGCCCATGCTCACCCATATACCCCAACCATTTTTCACGATTTTCCAGCATGACGGACATCAGATCAATCAAACCAACTGTGTTATGATCCTCATGCAGAAGTAATAACTCCACAGCATTAAAATCATCCTTTAGTGCTTCGTTAATGCTGTGTTCCGCAGCTCGCCTGCACATTGTACGTGTGTGCTCGGAAGGTACGGGCATATCGCCAAGGCCTGAAAGCAGTGGCAATTGCCGTGCCAGCGCACCGGTCAGGCTATCGAGTGTCATGATACGCAGACGGGCAGGGTGTTCCGCCAGATTCCATCCTTTCACCTGCGATCGATCCAGTGCTGCCTGCGCAAGTTCCCATGTGCACATTTTATGGGAGGATGAATCACCAGGGCGGGTCATGTTCAATGATGTCAATACGCGATTGCGTATTTCAGCTGCCGCCTTGCGTGTGAAGGTCATCGCCAGAATTTCTTCCGGCTCGTCCACAATGGCCAGCAGTGACAACATCCGCTGTATCAGCAGCTCTGTTTTCCCCGATCCCGCCGGTGCCTGCACCAGATACGAATGCGCCGGATGAATAGCCTGTTGGCGAACATCGGCTGTCAAATCTGATATCCTCCAGCAAAACCGGTAGCTAAAAAAGGCTGAACCACAAAATACGCAGAGTTACGCAAAGGAACCCCGAAAAGAGTAACTATGGAACCATGTAGAACAGCCTCTTGTAGGTTCCCTTGAGGAAATGGCCGAAGATAGACCCCTGCCCTACATCTATTATATCTTGTCTTTACTCTGCGTAACTTTGCGTCCTCTGTGGTGAAATATCTTGTTTCTAAGGTTTTTTGTAAAATCATGATACTTCCTCCTCAACATCAGCTTCAAATCCCGTTTCCTCAATGCGGCAAACTGCTTCCAGACCGCAATAAGCGCAGGCTCTGGAATCACGTGGTGCAACCGTATTACGCCCCGCTACAAATTCCCGTGCCAGCACATTGATCCGGATCCTCCAGTCAGTCAGGACCTGCGGCCAGTCTTCCGGACGACCGTACTTGCCATCACAAATCGCAATCCCGGCAATACCGGTATTTTCCCCTGTCAGGCCCTCGAATCCCATCTCGTCACCACTACGAACCGTGGCAAAGGTTACGGCATCATCCACTGAAATTCCTGCCGCAAGCGCGTATAGCGGCAACTGTGGTTCTTCCATACGTTCACCCAGCCATTTGGTCACGGGCTGTTTATGGCCTGTTTTATAATCAATGAGAATCCGTCGGCCTGTTCCATCCCTGTCAATCCGGTCCACCTTGATGCGGACAGGAAATTGTCGCGCCTCAGCTTCAGGCATATCCAGTGTGTAGAGCTTTTCGTATTCACACACTTCAAATGGCGGCCGTGTTGCCTCCATATCCAGCCATGCATTCAACACATGCCGCATACGCTTTTTCTCAATGGCCTGCACATCAGGATCACGAAAAATTCTTTTTTCCTGCCATGCATGGTCAATTGCTGCATCCAGCAGGACATTACGCTTAATCCTTGTTAATTTAAGTAATATTGCCTGTGCTTTGAGGCGGCGCCAGATGAATTCCAGCGCCAGATGAATGAGTGATCCTTTGACCGCTGCCTTAATCCCCGGCTCTGTTTCACCCAACGGGGCAATGCCCAGCCGATGCGTGGCAAATGCGCGAAACGGGCAGGCCGATTGCTTTTTGATAATGGATGTGCCTCCATGAATAGTCTCATCAGACAATAACGGCACATCCGGCGTATCCTCAAAGGTTTCCAGTTCAAGTGACTGCTGCTGTTGCCGGGAGAATGGTTGCATGTCTGTTTCAGGCCACCCGGCCACAAAAGATGAGGGTAGCATTTCACGCTCATCATTCTGCCGCGCATAACTGCATTCAATCGTTGGCGCAACCTGAAGCAATTGTTCCCACAACCAGCGTGATGATGCAAACGTCTGCGCTCCGCCACTCATTGGAATCCCGTATTTCCGTTGCAGGCGAACGGGCAGCAATGGATACGGATGCTCCGTGAACGGGAATGCCTCTTCGTCTATTCCCATGACAAACACATGCCCGGATTGCATGCCCGTAACCTGATTCAGCGGCATAAGCACGACATTTGGATACAACGGCGCACACCCCAGCCGGGTTTCAGCACACGATGTACGTAATTGTGACAGGAAAGCATGCCACTCAAGCACCGGTTCAACCGCGTCCAGAGCCACCAGTGAGCTCAACACCTCACGAAATGCGTTCATCTGCCGGATTTCGGGATGACTCCGCGGCTGTTCATCTTCCAGTCCCGTGCGGAAAAATCTCACCGACAACAACAGGGTATGAACAGCCTTTACCCAGAACGCCGCAGACTGACGGCCAGGCTTCCAGTCAGCTACTGCCCGAATAACCGCTAACAACAACGGAAGAGACTGAATATCTGCTGACTTCAGTAAACCGTTCAATGATAAACGCCGCCGGTTCTGTTCGCGGAATTTTGCATCCAGTAACGCACGCCCCATGCGTTCATCCTCATAACCCGATAGCCATGGAAAAAACAGCAGGGGAGAAAAATCATCGAATGTGATATGCTGCTTTTCAGCCAGTGAAAGCAGATGCAAGACCTGCTCAATCATCGGCCAGTGGCTCAACACATCGCCGGAGGTAGCAGCTGCCTGAGTGTCCCGCACCGGATCAAGGCATGCATCAGGAACCAGCACACTGTCCAGCGTACGGCGCAAGCGTGTGATATCACACCCGGATTCCGCCGTCAGCACAAGAATACGCATACGCTCATCCTGAGCGAGAAGTACTTTAATCCGCCCGGCAATATGCCAAAGCTCACTGGAATCATCCGGACATGCAGTCAATGTGCATACGGCTTTCCGCCCGCTTCGTGAAACGTGAAAAATTTCACAGCCTTTTTGCTGCAGGGCATCCAGTATCTGATGCTGCATGGGAGTTAATGACTCAAACCCATCCAGTATCATGCTCCCGGGCAAGGCCGTGCCGGCACCCTGTGTGCGCAAGCGCGTATACAAATGCCGGGATATCTCCGCCGCCAGCATACGTCCGGTAAATATCTTCCTGCCCAGTTGCGACTGCATGGCATGAATCCAGCGTACCAGCGCTTCAGCTTCTTCCCCGCCGGGAATCAGTTCCTGCACATTGATGCGATACTCCTGCATCAGCATCCAGGCTTTTGACGCATGCCTGGCCAACCCCCAAACTGATATAGATTTTTCTCTCGACACGTTGTTGTGAATTAAATCGTGATGAATAACCCGTTCCCACAGTTGCATTTCCTGGCGTGCGGTTAGCGGAACCGGCATGTCCGGATAAGAGGATGCAATATTCATCACGCAGTGTTGCCACGTAATAATTTCAGGCATTGCAATCACGCCATTAGCCTGTAAAACCATGCGGTGTTTCCAGTCCGCCGCCAACGCCGGAGTCGCAGTAATCAGCGTTGCTCCGGCGTGCAGATATTTTAATACATGATCGGGAGAAAGGCCCACGCCCTTCCATTGTCGCCTGTCATTCATGGTTCTTCCTGAAATGTCCCGGTGCAAGCTTGCCGTGACTGTCTATATGTGCCGGAACATAAACGTTACCGTGAATATCTTCATCTGCCATGCGATGCCACACCAGCCCGGCAATTACCAGTCCGGCGGTCACTGCAAAGATAATAAACCGGATGGATGGCGGATGTGGCTTTTCGGGCGTAATATCAATCACATCCGCGCCCTTCTTTTTATGTCGCCGCCACAATAACCAGATGCGTAACATCAGGCCGATATAGCGTAATGCAAACATAAATAAAACGGGCCCGAAGAAGAACAGAAGCGAGATGAAAAAACTTTTCATACGTCACGGCCCGAATGCCATGGAACGGTGATTCTCATGGACGCATTAGTTCCCTGACCCGCGCCACGTAAGAGGCCACATCGGGTTCACCGCCTTTTCTCTGTGCGTAATAAACTGTTTCCGCCAGCACATCGAGCAGCGCATGTAAGGCATCATGGCGGTTCATACCCTGCCGTTGCATCAGAAACTCCAGACATGCCGAAATATCCGGAGGCTGGCGGATAGCGATTTGTTCCTCCAGCGCAAGATGCAACGAAAGGTGTAGATACGGATTCATGCCGTCATCCACCTGAAAATCCCGATCCAGGAATGTTTCCATATCATCAAATAGCGGGTGATATTCGGAATGCATGTCAATCACACGCGCAATCCGCACCTCCAGTGCATTCAGAGGCAGATCATCACGGAATTTCTGCCATGCATCCCAGAACACCTGCCGATGCGTACGAAGCTGCTCACGATTCGATTTTTCGCCGGATTCACTCATGTTTCACACTCTCCCTGTGCCGTCGGCGCATCTACATCATCCAGACCATCACGGGAAACAGGATATAGATATCATGTCGCCAATCCACCACCGTATGGCAGGCAATGGGCTGCGTATACAATCACCCCTCATTTGCGCACACAAACACTGCCACATTGATTCCAGGAAATAATATCGATCCCTTTATATGTATATGAATCAGTTCCACCATAAATTAAGGCAGGCGCCTTTGCCAGCTTTCCACCAAGACGCATCCATCGCTCCAACCCGGTAAAAAAATCCCGATTCACCGTCTGTCCTGATTTGATTTCAACCGGCATCAATGCCGTTCCGGCATCCACAATAACATCCACCTCATTACCGTTGCTATCACGCCAAAAATACAATGGCGGCCTCTCACCCTGATTGAGATATTTTTTCATGAGTTCAGACACAATCAGCGTTTCAAAAATATGTCCTCTCAGAGGATGCGTGGCAAGCTGATTCGCCTCTCGAACGCCCAATAACCAGCAAAGTAGACCAACATCATAAAAGTATAACTTGGGCGACTTCACCAGACGTTTGTTAAAGTTGTTATGGTGAGGACGCAACTGAAACAGCAGATAACTCGCCTCCAGCACGGAAATCCAGGCTTTGGTTGTATTGTGCGTAAGCCCGCAATCTGCCGCCAGTGAAGAAAGGTTCAGCAACTGCCCGCTTCGCCCCGCACATAAGCATACAAAACGCTGAAATATTTCCAGATCCTGCACTTTAAGCAACTGGCGAACATCGCGTTCCACATAAGCCGTTACATAGGCGGGAAACCATTTTTCCGGTGGCAGTTGACGATCATACAGCGGTGGATATCCCCCCTTGAAAAGCATGTCATCCAGCTTGTTTGGCGCGATGCCTGCCTTTGCCAGTTCATCCATTGAAAAGGGTAATAATTCAACAAAAGCCGTACGACCGGCCAACGATTGTGTAATTCCCGCCATTAACCCGAACTGTTGAGAGCCGGTCAACAGAAAAAGCCCCATTCGCCCGTCCGAGTCAACATGCGATTGTAGATATGAAAGAAGCTCAGGCGCCCGTTGCACTTCATCGAGCACCCCGCCATTGGGTAATCGCGCCAAAAAAGCACGAGGATCTTCCAATGCCATTCGCCGCACATCCGGATCTTCCAACGAATAATAAGGTTTATCAGAAAAGATCTTTCTCGCCAGTGTCGTCTTGCCAGACTGGCGCGGCCCGGTAATCGTAACCATTGGAAAACCCTGCAACAGTGTTTTCAACACAGATTCAGCCTCTCGCGTAATCATAGACAAAGCGTGGTTCAAATTATGTATATTGTCAATTAAATATGCGTATTACATGATTGCACCGTAAGAAGTCATCACTCCTAGCGCGCTCGAATCATCCATGCAATAACGGAAAACAAGGCATACATCCTGTAGGAGGTATCCCGCAAGGGAGCGTTGATGAAGGGACAGCCGCCCTTCCATTCGCCTCATTTCAACGGCCTTCGATCACGGTGTATTTGCAACGGTCAAGCAATGCGTTGATACCCAACTTGAATATCACACATGACCATTCAAAGTCAAAAGCACTTACCACAGAGAGCACAGAGAGAGTCAAAGTCATTTTTTGTTTTACCTTTCCTCTGTGCTCTCTGTGTCCTCTGTGGTGAAAGGCTTGTGGTTCGCTGTCAGTAACGACTTGAATAAAAAAATATCTGAAGCTGCATCATTGCAGGCAAAAACCCTAGCCCAGCCTAGTCGGAACCAAAAATCTTTAGCCACGAATTACACGAATAGACACGAATGAAGGTCAAAGCCGCACCTCCGTTATGTTCTGAGCAGTTACTGGGCTTTTGCACAGGAGTGCTGAGTAGTGATAGCTGCCATTTGGCTGCCTACAACCTCCGATGTTTCAGTGCTGGCAAAGAGCTTCGCACCTGTTGTATAAATTCCAGGTCCATGTCCGCCACAATGACCCCCTCGCCTTCTTCCTGTTGAGCCATCACATCACCCCATGGATCAATGATCATCGAATGCCCCCATGTTTTGCGCCCACCGGGGTGCTCTCCCCACTGTCCTGCCGCCAGCACATAGGCCTGATTCTCAATAGCGCGTGCACGCAGCAGGGTTTCCCAGTGAGCCATACCGGTCGGCACGGTAAATGCCGCAGGAACCGTTAATACATGGCACCCACAATCTGCATAACATCGATATAATTCAGGAAAACGTACGTCATAACATATGGATAAACCAATATTCCAACCTTTTACATTAACTTTAAGGGAAGATGTTCCGGGCAGGATTGTATCGGATTCCCGATAGCATTCATGTTCCAGATCCACATCAAACAGATGTATCTTGTCATACATACCAAGCATGGCACCACGTTGCGAGAGTACCGGGCAGACATTGCGAATTTTCCCGGGATTATTGGAAATCAAAGGTACACTGCCTCCAACCACGGCCATCCTGTATTCGCGTGCACGTCTGGATAGGAAATCAAGCACACGGGACGTTGACTCCGGTTCAGAAACGCCCTGTCTGGCGTCATCATTTGTGCTCATAAAGGAAAAATTTTCCGGCAACAATGCCAACTCTGCACCTTGCTCCGCCGCTTCCTTCAACCATTCACCTGCCCGCGCAAGATTGACTTGCACATCATCTCCCGAACTCATCTGGATACATGCCACACGCAATGAAGTCTCCTCCGGATACTTCATCGTTTCTCCATAAGAAGAAAGAGGCTACGCAATGGCGCCGGGAAGGACTTATTCATTTCCAGCGCCAAAACGTCCAATACCCAGGGTTACACCCATATTCGCATCCTTGCTGAGTACAGGCGCCAGCTTGCCGGCACATGCGCTCATCAGAGTCATCATGCCGGGGCCATGTCCTGCCAGTGGTGAATCGGAATGGATGACGACGCCAATCGTCACCGCCCCCTTGCGGTACGTTCTTCCATAGCGGTTATCATGATCCAGCACCGCGACAAAATCTCCGAAACGCAATTGATCCAGTCCATATTCTTTTACCGTTTCTTCATCATGGCATAAAATATCATAATCTCCTGTTGTTACGGAAAGTGCGCCGATACCGGAGCCCATGGCATGACCCGGTACAATAACATGCACCGGCACTTCAATGGCACCGTCCTTTCGCTCGGATAATCCCCATGCATCAAGCAAATCAGGATCAAGGTTATAGATAAACACATCATCGTGATCCATGAATTTCTGCCCCTGGCCAACCCCCCTGACCAGAAACTTGTCGTCACAGGTCAGTTTATCCAGCGTCTCATCAGAAAATTGAAGCATCAGGTGCTCCACACCACCATGATGTCCGAGCACGTGGCCTGTATCACCTTTTGCCTCGCCTGAAATCACGCGCACTTTGTTACCACAACAGGACAAAAACTGGAAGCCCGC
>CAZJRL010000054.1:0-9948 GCA_964548425.1 uncultured Zetaproteobacteria bacterium
CGCATGTTTGCGCAGATGGTGATAGATACGGATACGTTTCTTTTCGGAAACCTTCTTGGAATCCCGGTATTGCCCCAGAAACGGATCATCCGGCGAAAGAATCACCGCCGCCGTCACCACCGGCCCCGCCAGCGGTCCACGGCCTACTTCATCAACACCAGCTAGCATCAAACCGCCATCATCATTCGTGAATGATACAGATTAGAAGCCTTGAATGGAAAGATTACGAAACCTGATTACTCTTCTGCCCGGTAACTCGCTGCATATGGCTTTATTCATGTTGTTGTTAGTATAGTACGGGTTCACGGAGGCACATATGTTTCACGGTACAATGACGGCGCTGGTCACGCCTTTTAAGAATGGCAGTATTGATGAAGAGGCATTTCGCATACATCTGGATCGCCAGATTGATGCCGGCGTGGCCGCCGTAGTGCCTGCCGGGACTACGGGCGAGGCGGCAACATTAAGTTTCGAAGAGCACGAGAATCTGATCCGCATTGCAGTGGAGCATGTGGCCGGGCGCATGCCCGTTATTGCCGGGACAGGCAGTAACAATACAGCTGAATCCATTGAACTAACCCAGGCAGCAAAAGAGCTGGGCGCCGATGCGGCACTGCTCATTTCCCCCTATTATAACAAGCCAACGCAGGAAGGTATTTATCAGCATTACAGGGCAGTGGCCGAGGCGGTGCATCTGCCGCAGATTATTTATAACGTACCGGGGCGTACCCGTTCAAACATTTTACCGGAAACGGTCGGGCGATTATCGCACATCAGCAATATTGTCGGCATCAAGGATGCCACGGCTGATATGGAACAGCTGGCACATACGCTGGATGCCGCTGACGGGCGTATCAAGTTCTATTCAGGCGATGATGCCACCGTATTGCCATTCATGGCACTGGGTGGCCATGGCGTTATTTCCGTCGTATCCAACCTTGTGCCCGGACATATGAAGCACTTGACCTCCACCATGCATCAACATGATTTTGTGACGGCGCGTGCCACCCAGCTTGCTCTGCGTGAGTTGAATAAGGCCATGTTTGCACAGTCTAATCCGATCCCGGTGAAGGCTGCCTGTGCGATGATGGGATGGATGGACTGGGAACTTCGCCTGCCATTGACGATTCTGCCAGAGGAATTGCGTGAAACCCTGTTTGCCACGCTGAAGGCCTTTGGCCTGAAACCGGAGATCGCACATCCCCAACCCAACGTAGCCGGAACCAGAAATTTTTAGCCACGAATTACACGAATTGACACAAATGGAGAACCAGTCTGCATTTGTCCGCCTCTAAAATTCATCTCCCAGGGGAGCTTCTCCCGCATACGTGGGATTCCATCTGGCTATGCCATTCACCTTCTGGTAAAAGTTCTTGTGTATTTTACCGGTAAGAGACTAAGCCGGGTTAAGCTGCATTATTCATGAGTAATGCCAAACAGCACAGGCGGTTTTTCCGATTCTCATGGCGCCGTCTGCTACATTCCGCAGCCTATTTTCTGGCTGTATTCTTTGTGCTGGCAGTATTTTTTGTAGCACTGGTACTGGCCGAATCCACTTTTTATGCTGTTACCGGACGCTCGGTGTCTACGTGGGCGCTGATCCTTGCCGCACTGGCTGCAGCACTGCTATTTTCACCTTTGGTGCATGTCATGCAGCGAGGCCTGGATCGTTTGTTTTTCCGCCGGCATCTGGATATTCTGCAGGCCATCCGGCATCTCGGGGCAGGTGATCTGGCCAATCTTCCAACCGAGGATGTAGAACAGGCGCTACTGGCGCGTATCTGCAAAGTGTGCCACCGGAAATATGCAGCGCTGGATGAATGTGAAATTACCGGCCACGGGCCTGAACACACGACCGGAAGAAACATGAGTGTCTGGCCATCCGACATAAAAGCGCCACCCGGATCTGAAATTCCGCCACCTTTACGTCTGGGTGAAGGCAGTGGTTTCGAACTGTGTCTGGGGTTGCCACGGCATACCGGGCATGCATGGCTGTATCTGGGCCCACACGAGAACGGCAAACCTACGGATGATGATGAAATCGAGACACTGAAAGGCCTGGGACAATTTGCCTCCATGAGCCTTGAACATGCCCGGTTGACCCGTCGGCAGGCAGAAAGTGCACGCCTGGACTCATTATCACGCGTAGCGGGTCAACTGCATTCGCATGATTTAAAGAACAGACTCAACGATTTATCGTTCCTCGCACACAATATCAATGCGGGGAAACTGGAAAAAGAGGATGCCGGACGGCTGGTCACAGCCATCAGCAAGGTAACAGGACGTATGCAAATGCTGATGCAGCGGCTGGACGACCCGCAGACGCCACTCAATCCGAACCTGTCACCACTGGATATCGGTGATCTGCTCACGGATGCCATTGCATCACGTTTGTGGCCGGAAGGCATCAAGATTGTCAGCGATTTACCCTCGTTGCCTCCGGTGGGTGGTGATGCAAATTTACTGGGCGGTATGTTTGAAAATCTGTTTGATAATGCCGTGCAGGCCATGCAGCGCCAGGGGAAACTGATGGTCAGTGCGGTTTCCGGTATCGACAGCGTTGAAATTCGTATTAAAGACAGCGGCTGCGGCATGAACCCGGATTTTATTCACAAGCACCTGTTCAGGCTGTTTTCCACCAGCAAGGAAAACGGGCTTGGTATTGGCCTGTATTTAAGCAAACGTATTGTTGAGGCTCACCATGGCCGGATATGGGCTAAAAGTCCGGGAGAGGGGAAAGGTTGCACCTTCCATGTGCGCCTGCCCCTGTGGCAGGCTGGTGCCTAATGCGAATTATTTCTGTATTTAGACAACCATGAAAGCCGTAATTCTGGTTGTAGACGACAACGATATTAACCGTCTGAACCTGAAACTGTTGCTCAAGGACAGCTATCAGGTACTTGAGGCGGGTGATATCGAACAGGCCGAGGAGCAGTTGGCCGGGCACCGGATAGATTTACTGCTACTGGATCTGGCCTTGCCGCCTGAACCGGATAATCCTGAAATCGGTATGCATTACCTGGAACGGTTTCAACGGGATAATCCTGATATTCCGGTGGTCGTCATTACCGGACATGAACAACGCAAGCTGGCTGTGCGCGCGCGAAAATCCGGCGCTTTGGGGTTCTTTGGCAAACCGTTTGATCCGGATGAGGTGCGAGACACCATTGATACGGCCATGGAAGCGCGTTGGCAGCAGGTGCGTGAGCAGGAGCTTGCACGGCTTGTCGATGACCGCATTGGCCAGGAATTGCTCGGAAATTCCGAGGCGATTCGCCAACTGAGGGATATGATCGCCCAGGTTGCTGACGCCCCTTCCACCGTATTGATTCGCGGTGAAACCGGAAGCGGTAAGGAACTGGTAGCGCGCCTGCTGCATGCCCGCAGCCCGCGCTGTAACGGCCCGTTTATTGCCATTAATTGTGTCGCTCTGGATGAACAGCGTCTGGAATCTGATCTGTTTGGTCATGAAAAGGGCGCTTTTTCCGGTGCAAACCGGCGCAAACAGGGGTGGTTTGAACGCGCCAGTGGCGGAACATTATTCCTCGATGAAGTGGCGGGGCTGCCCGCCAGTATTCAGGGCAGGCTCCTGCGCGCACTGGAAACAGGTGCATTTTCACGACTGGGGAGCGAAGCCGAGCTTTCCTGTGATGTGCGCCTTATATGCTCTACCAGACAGGTGCTGGAAGACCTGGTGGAAAACGGCAGCTTCCGCGATGATCTGTATTATCGTATCAATGTGGTGAATATTAAGGTGCCTCCCCTGCGTGAACATACCGAAGATATTCCGCGGCTGGCGGAACACTTTCTGGAACGAAAAGCGCTGCTATGCAATAAGCCCATGGAGGGGTTTTCGGAACCGGCCCTTGAACAGCTGGCTGCATACAGATGGCCCGGCAACGTACGGGAACTGGAAAACATCATTGAACGGGCCGTCGTTCTGGCCGGAGAAGCACGTATCGATCATATTCCCTCGCTGGAGGGGCCTCATGCCCATGAAGATAAAAAAAACCTGCTTGAGGCCTGGTTTGAGTGCTTGCCCGAGAATGGTGTGGATGCTGAACGATTGCTGGAAGAAGTAGAAAAGAATCTGCTGCTTACAGCGCTTGCGCACAATGGGCAGATCAAGGCAAGGGCCGGACGATGGCTGGGATTTGGTGAGCGCACCAAGGATAAAATGCGGTATCTCTGCGATAAATATGATATTCATCCGGGAGAAACGGGCCAGTCATGAGAATGCGTATTCTGTTATTCCTGCTGTGTATGCCGGTCATGACCCATGCACAGGAGTATCTGTATCAACGGGATGTGAGCGTCCCCGCTTATCAGACCTTGCGTGAGTTCTTTGATATGCCGGACAGGCCGGGAAAATACGAGGTCACGATGGTCTCCGACTCCATGGGGCCACTGACATTCCGTATTCTACGGGTACGCGGCGAGCATGAGAGAACCGTGAAACGCATGCGTAGTTACCACATGAAATCACATGAATTCCAGGCCCCGTTTAATAACCCGGACGGTCAGGATGACCTGATTGTTGAAATAGCCAATTCCAACCCGGCGGCGAGCGCCAGGGTATCTGTATACGTTGTGGAAGTGCCATAATTAGAACTCACGCAGTAATTCCGTGATTTCCGTTTTGGAACGGGTTTTCTCATCCACCTGTTTGACGATAACCGCGCAGTACAGATTCGGGCCGCCCGATTTCCCAGGCATAGAACCGGAGACGACCACCGAATATGGCGGCACCTCGCCATAAGATATTTCACCGGTTTCACGATTCACAATACGTGTGGACTTTCCAATATACACACCCATCGAAATAACCGACCCTTCACGCACAATGACCCCTTCGACGATTTCGGAACGGGCGCCGATGAAACAGTTATCCTCGATAATCGTCGGTGTTGCCTGTAGGGGCTCAAGTACGCCACCAATGCCAACGCCCCCGGACAGATGTACGTTCTTGCCAATCTGGGCACAGGAACCCACCGTCGCCCATGTATCAACCATCGTCCCCTCATCCACGTAAGCGCCAATATTCACATAAGATGGCATCAGTACCACCCTGGGCGCAATATAGGCGCCGCGGCGCACCGTTGCCGGCGGCACAACGCGCATCCCGCCCCTGCGGAACATATCCTCACCCCAGTTGGCGAATTTCAGCGGCACCTTGTCATAATAGTTGGATGCGCCGCCATTGATAACCCTGTTCTCGTTCAATTTGAAGTAGAGTAACACAGCTTTCTTCAGCCATTCATTGGTCATCCAGTTGCCGCTGGCATCCTTCTCGGCCACGCGCACCCCGCCATCATCAAGAAGCTGGATGGCATGCTCAACACCTTCCCGCGCCTCGGAACTGATACCCCTGGATGACCATTGATCACGGTCGCTCCATGCCTTCTCGATAATATTTTGCAGATGACTCATATTCACCCTCCTGAATATTTTTTATTCCACATGGCTCAAGAGCCTGCCGGACTTACAAGCACTTCATCCGGCCGCACATGGCTCAAAAATTCTATATTAGACATACTCAGACCGTAAGCGCCGGCATAGCCGAAGACCGCAATGTCCCCGATATCAGCGGCCGCTACCTGCACATTATTAGCCAGTTTATCCGCACCGGTACACAATGGTCCACCGAAATACACGGACTCGGTACGCACCGACTCCTGCTCGTCAAATAACTGCGGGCGATCCATGCGCACAATGGCCAGAGGGTGGTTGATGGCCAGCGCTGCCGGACGGCGAAAATGGTTGATGCCACCGGCACAGATCACCTGCTTTTTGCCACGGCTTTCCTTGATATCAATAATTTCAGTACAAAACCAGCCGGAATCCGCGGCCAGATAGCGCCCCAGCTCCAGAAAAAACATACGCCCGGAAAAATCATATTTATCAATCAATTTCTTCAGCCCATCGGCATAGGCCTGCGGATTGAAATCATGGCCCGTTTCGAGGTAATCGATACCGAAACCGCCGCCAAAATCGATAATGTCGCAGATCACGTCCGGATGTTGCGCCTCAATCTTTCTTGCCATGCTAAATACCAGTTCACAATTTTTTAGCAGATCAGCAACGTTGAGTACGCCGGATGCGGCATAGACATGCAGACCACGGAAGTTCAAGTAAGGCAGCGCCAGAATCCGGGGCAGCACAGCATCCAGTTTCTCCTCATCGACACCGAATTTTTTTGAACCTCCGGAAAATGTTGTTTGAGCCTCATGAATATCAAAATCCGCGTTGATACGCAGCAGAACATCCTGAACGTGATCCAGTTCAGCACAGATTGAATCAAGACGATATGCCTCAAACAGTGATTCGATATGGATTGTGCGTATATCGTTCTCCACGCTCCAGCGTAACTCCTCCGGAGACTTGCCGGGACCGGTATAAATGAGTTGCGAACCCTTAAAGCCGGCAGCAACAGCTTTGTGCGCTTCGCCCAGACTGGCGATTTCAATGCCCTTTACGCCACCTTCATGCGCCGCGGCAAGAAATGCCGGATGTGGATTGGCTTTCATCGCATAAAAGATACCCACTCCGTGCGGCATTATTCGTGTCAGTTGGTCAATTTTTTTACGCATGACCGAAGTATCGTAGATATAGCAATTCAGTGTGCTTCCATTATCGGCCAGTGCCCGGATTTTTGTTTCAACACAGGCTGGAATTTTCATGGGCCAGTCCCCGCCCCGTGCATGCTGACCGCCCTTAATCGTTGCGCAAGCTCAGCGGCTTTTTCAGGGCCATCCACAAGGGCGATTCTCACATAGCCCGCTCCCGGATTGATGCCATCGGCCTCACTGGCCGACAGGTAAGCTCCTGGTAATACAGTCACTGACTGCCGGGCGAAAGCCTCCCTCGCGAAAGCCTCACCATCCTCTGTCGGCAGCCAGACGAAGAATGAACCGGCAGGCGGGGCCCCTTTGCCGTACGTATCATAAAAGGCAGTCAGACTCTGGCGATAGATCTCCAGGTGTTGTTGCACATGCATTTCATCAGCCCATGCGGCGGCGGCGACATGTTGTAATGGCAGCGGTGTAGCCGAACCGGTATAGCTGCGCAATTTGGCAAAGCGTTTGATCAGCATTGCATCACCCGCAATGAATCCGGAACGCATGCCTGGCAGAGCCGAGCGTTTGGACAGCGAGTTCATGACCAGACACCGTGAAAAATCCATACGCCCTGATTGCTGGCATACTGCGAGTAGCCCGGTGGGGGGTGCATCCAGATAAATTTCCGAGTAGCACTCATCGGATACCACATAAAAGTCGTGTTCATCCGCCAGTTTCAGCAAGCGGGCATACCAGGATGTATCCGCGACCCAGCCGGTCGGATTGGACGGGGAACATACATAAATAAATGCCGTACGCCGCCACACGTCTTCCGTCACGGTATCTATATCCGGGGCAAAACCGTTGTCTTCAGTACATGGCATGAAGTATGGTTCCGCACCCGCCGTAACTGCCGCACCCAGATAAATCTGATACATCGGATTGGGCATCAGGACAAAGGGCTTTGGGGGGCATGCATCGGGATTAACCAGTGCATGCGCCACGGCGAACAGCGCTTCACGCGTACCGTTGGCCGTCAGCACCTGATTTTCGGGATTGATAGATGAAAGGCCGTATCGCCGCATCAGCCACTGGCCAATAGTCTCGCACAGAGCCGGCATCCCGTGGCTTGGCGGGTATTTGGAAAAACCCTCGAGATGCGCATCCAGTGTTGGCTGTACAAAGCCGGGGAGCGGCAATCTTGGCTCACCCACTCCGGCATCAATATGTTTTAAATCCGGGTTTGCCTGTATGTCCGCAAACAGGGATTTCAACCGCTCAAATGGATAGGCGCCCAAACGATCCAGGCGCAGTTGTGCATGCTTCATTCAAGCATCTTTTCGGCACGAACCCGAATGGTTTTGCTCCATACGCCAAGGTTACCGAAAAAATCCACAGCACGAATGCGGAAAGCAAACGCTCTTTTGCGGGTTTGCAGGTTCATCGTGTGCGTCAATAATTTCTTTTTCTGGCCACGAATAGGTGACTGCTCGAAAAACCGCTGCCAGAATGCCGGGCAATTGCAATGCGGATCAATTTCTGCCCGGTCAATCTGGTAACCCACAGGCCCTGCACCTCCAAGTACTGCAAATGTCAAACGTAAACTGTTGCCGGCCACCTCATATTTTAAGGCTTCAATGTGCGGCGGCTTGCCGGTATCCACCTGTGGCATTTCCTTGCGTCCACAGGCTCCAAGCACAACACCTGTAATCATCAGCAAAAGGAATGTATTACGCATCAGCATTCTCCAGTTGTTTTTTCCATTGTATACACTGTTCGCGCACCTGTGCAGGGGCGGTTCCACCCACGTGATTGCGCGCGGCTACACAGGCTTCCACGGACAGCGCATGCACCATGTCCACTGTCAGGCGTGCATCAATGGCGGCACAGGAGGAGGCATCCATTGTATGCAACAGAATACCCGCATCAATACAGTACGCGACCGCCTTGCCGACAATCGCATGTGCATCACGAAACGGCACGTCCGCCCGGACCAGCGCATCAGCCAGATCGGTAGCGGTGGAAAATCCCGAGTCCGCCGCCTGGCGCATGACTTCCTTGTTTACGGTCATACCCGGCAGCATATCGGTAAAGATACGCAGACAACCCTCCAGTTGATCAAATGCGTCAAAGACTGCACGTTTATCTTCCTGCATATCCTTGTTGTAAGCCAGGGGCAGTGATTTCACCGTGCATAACATCGCAACCAGTCCACCAATAATGCCGCCAGTCTTACCGCGCACCAGCTCCGGCATATCCGGATTCTTTTTTTGCGGCATGATGGATGAACCGGTACAGAAGGCATCGGCAAGCTCAATAAAATGGAACTGGGCGCTCATCCATAAAATGAGTTCTTCGGAGAAGCGCGACAAATGGACGGCACAAATCGAACAGGCGGAGAGCAACTCCATGATGAAATCACGGTCGGATACCGCATCCAGTGAGTTACGGCAGGGACCACTAAAGCCCAGTTCCGCAGCCGTAACATGACGATCAATCGGGAAGGTCGTTCCGGCCAGCGCCGCCGCGCCCAGCGGACATTGATTCATACGCTTCCGGGCATCCAGCAGGCGCCCGGCATCACGCTCCAGCATTTCCACATAGGCCAGCAGATGATGGCCAAAGGTCACCGGTTGCGCTGTCTGCAAATGGGTAAAGCCGGGCATCACCGTGTCCACATGCTCTTCCGCCAGATCCACCAGCACGTGTTGCAGGGCATGAATACGGCCCAGCACACCATCGGCCCGGCAGCGTAAATACAGCCGTGTATCCGTTGCCACCTGATCGTTGCGGCTGCGTGCGGTGTGCAGGCGTTTCCCCGCATCACCGATTTTTTCCGTCAATCTGGATTCAATGTTCATATGTACATCTTCAAGAGCCACGGAAAACTGCATATCACCACATTCAATTTCAGCTTCAATCTCGTTCAGGCCTTGCAGAATTTGTTTCACATCACGGTCGGAAAGGATGCCCTGCCGTCCCAGCATGCCGGCATGCGCACGTGATGCGGCAATATCCTCACGATACATGCGCGCATCCACATCAACCGATGCGTTGAATTCTTCCACAAATTTGTCGGTGGGCGCATCAAAGCGTCCGCCCCAGAGTTTATTCTGTGCCATGGCTATCCCCGTTTCACCGGATGAACTCTAGCTTGCACTATTCATGAATACTATCGTGTCCTGTCATTAAAATATTTACCGCAAAGTACTTGCCTGTTCCGTATGTAGGCTGAATAGTTAATCGGCCATTTCGGCCTTGAAGCGCAGTGAAACGGAATTGATGCAATAGCGTTTGCCCGCGGGGCCATCATCGAAGACATGGCCGAGGTGTGCATCACAGGCAGCGCACAGCACTTCGGTGCGGCGCATAAGCAGGCATATATCTGTTT
>CAZJRL010000055.1:0-9759 GCA_964548425.1 uncultured Zetaproteobacteria bacterium
AAATTAATGTATGATGATAATCTGAACTGTTAATTAAAAAATGCTAATTTTCTTAAGGCCTGTAAAGTTGGCGCAAATCCCCAGTAAAAGAGTGTATTTATCATACGGAGATCGGACTAGTATTCATTCATGCATCATGCACAGAAGCACGTGGATAATCAGTTGTTGATCCGGCTTGTCGAGCGGTCTATTCCGCAATCAAAGGTGGATGTACACCTGTTTTCGGGAGATGATCACTTCGAGATGCGCGTAATTTCTCCAGTCTTTTCCGGAAAATCAAAAGTAGCGCAGCACCAACTGGTTTATCAGGCTCTGGGCGATCATATGCAGAGCCGTATTCACGCACTGGCATTGAAAACATACACGCCGGAACAATGGCAGCATACGAAAAAGGAGTAAGCACCCATGGATTCCATCCAGAAAAAAATTAACAATCTGCTTCATGAACACGATGTCGTGCTGTTTATGAAGGGCACGCCACAATTCCCGCAATGTGGCTTCTCGCAGCGCGTGGTGGCGTTATTACAGGAGTCCGGTGCCTCTTATGCAGCAGTCAATGTGCTGCTCGATGATGATATACGCGAAGGCATCAAAGTTTATGCGAACTGGCCGACAATTCCACAGCTCTATGTGAAGGGAGAATTCATTGGCGGCTGTGATATTATATCCGAAATGCATGAATCCGGTGAACTGGCAACGTTGTTGGCGCCATTTAGGCCGGAGGGTAAAGATTAGTCTTCATTCAGAACATTGTGTTCGAAACGCCTTACAGCGACCCAAAAATGACCGTGCCGCTACGCCTGGATTTTATGTGAACAGGTCCTGACACTTGTACCTTGCACCTTGCTGGTCTATATACCTGTTGACGATGGATTTCTTTTGTAAGCAATGCCCGGCTGCGTTGGTTTCTCAGTTCCTGAGTGATACGCGGGCAGACCTATGCAGACCAAGCTGACACAGAAACTGGGCCAGCGCCTCGCCCTTACACCCCAATTGACCCAGAGCCTCAAGGTTTTGGCCATGAACGCCATGGACCTGGATACCTATATTGAGGAATGTATTGAGTCCAACCCCCTTCTGGAGCAGGATGAAAGCCAACCCGACGTGTTACAGGCAGAACAGGATGCGGCTGAAAGTGACAGGGAACAGGAAACGACCTGGCGCGAGAACGGTGATAATCGCTGGGAAACGATGTATGCTCCTTCAGGCGACCGTGATGGCGTAGATATGCGTGACCAGCAGTGGCAGGCGCAACAGACCATTGGCCAGTCACTGCATGAACAAGTGGGCCGCCAACCCATGGAAGATGCAGAGCGTATTCTGGCTCACGCCCTCATTGATTCACTGGATGAGGATGGCTATTTCAGAGCAAATCCCTGTGAACTGGCGATATCATTGCATTGTGATACCGAAGCCCTTGAAAAGGCGCTGGTGAATATCATACAACAACTCGAGCCGGCCGGTATCGGTGCGCGCGACCTGACTGAATGTTTGTTAATTCAACTGGATGGGAAAAATGATTGTGATGCGCTGGCCCGACGTTTATTGTTGCATTTCTCGGACCAACTGTTTGAGGCGGATGATACGCTGGCTGACCAGATGGATTGTGACATTGAGGCGCTGGCCAGCGCGCGGATGCGCCTGCGGCGGCTGGATCCGTTTCCGGGGCACAGCCTGTATGGGCAGGATAACATCTATATACGGCCTGAGATTATATTCCACCGCGGTGCCGATGGCGATATTTCCATCGAAGTGCCGGATTATTCCTGGCAGGGGTTGCGGCTGAACGAACAGTGGAAAAATAAGGGCTGGAAGGGTGCGGAGCGTGAGTTTATGGATACAGCAACCCGTGAAGCCAAGTGGCTACTGCATGCCCTGGAGCAACGACAGGCAACCTTGTACAAGGTTGCTCACTGTCTGGCACACCGGCAACATGCTTTCCTGGAATATGGATTGCTCGGCTTAAAACCACTTACCTTGCAGGACGTAGCGGAGGAAGTCGGACTGCATGAATCCACAATTTCGCGTGTTACCAACGGTAAATATGCTGAAACACCCATGGGTCTCATCGAGATGAGAAATTTTTTCTCGGCAGGGTTGCCGACCCGGGGAGGAGGTGCCATTTCTATCTATCGCGTACAACAGCGTGTCAGGGCACTGATTGATTCCGAGCCGTCCGGACGGCCGGTTTCGGACCAGGCTATATCGGACCGGCTACAGGCCGAAGGCATTGAGATTGCTCGCCGGACCGTAGCAAAATATCGGGAAACGCTGGGGCTTCCGCCCAGCAGCCAGCGGCGAAGGCTGGCAAAGCAGCAGCAACATCAACACACAAGGAGATAGCTTATGCAAGTATCCATGACAGGAAGGCATATCGAACTGACAGACCCGTTGAAGCAGTATGTGCAGGAAAAACTGAAACATCTCAAACATTCCTTCGATCAGGTGGTGGATGTACATGTGGTTCTGAGTGTGGAAAAGTTCCGCCAGCGTTGTGAAATCTCCATCCAGGCAAACAGATTGAACATTCATGGCAGCCACGAAACGGAGGATATGTACGCATCGATTGATGGCGTCGTGGATAAGCTGAGCAGACAACTCAAACGTTACCGTGCCAAGATGCGCAAACATCAGGCATCCGCTGAAAACAATACACCGGCCATTCAGGTTTCACATCGGATTCTCGCTACTGCCAGCGAAGAAGAGGAACTGGCAGCTGATCGGGCACCGGAAGTGCTGGAAATGGAACGTATGGCAGCAAAGCCAATGAGTGTAGATGAGGCAGTCATGCAGTTGGAATTATCAGACAGACAGCCGGTGTTCATCTTTACCAACCAGGATACCAACAGCATGAATGTGTTGTATCGCAGAGGTGATGGAAGGCTGGGATGGATTGAACCTGAACAGGCATAAATGGAGAGGAGTAACAAATTAATGGAACAGAGCACGCGTTTGATTCCACCGGATACGATATTGCTGAATTCCAGAGTGAGCAGCAAAAGTGCAATCATTGCCGAAATTATTGCTCTTTTCCCATCCATTGATCCGGACCAGGCCATGGCTGTGGTGATGGAGCGAGAGAAACTGGGAAGTACAGGCATCGGTCATGGTATCGCCATTCCACATGGCAGGTTGCCTGATCTCGATACACCTGTGGCAGCACTGGCACGACATGTTGAAGGTATTGATTTTGATGCGATTGACGGTCAGCCGGTACATATTGTCGTCGTGCTTCTGGCGCCGGAAAATGAGGATCGTTCCCATCTTGAAATGCTGGCAAGTCTTGCGCGAACGCTACAGCAGGAGTCCGTCCGGCAGGCGATTATGCAGGCAGACTCAGAAGAGGCCGTATCCGCCATGTTTCCGGTATCCGCGGAGCAGGCGGCATGAAGCAGGATTTTGGACGTGTTTCAATTGCCGAGTTGCTGGTCGAACGCGGTAAATTGATGCATATGCATCTCATCAATGAAGATGCAGATGTAAAACGTTACATGGATCGGCCGCGTGTGCAGAAACCCTCGTTTGCCTTATGCGGATTTCTTGAAGGGCTCAACCCTCACCTCTTGCATGTTATCGGGAAAACGGGCTTGCACTACCTGGACGTTCAAACAGATAGCCAGCGCCGTGAAGCAATCAACGCAATATTTGACATGGGCCTGACAGCGATTGTGATCACATGTGGCCAGAGCCCGCCGGAGGAAATGCTACAGGCAGCCCGGAAAACCCGGACACCATTAATTGTTACGGATATGGAAACCTCTGCCTTTATGACGGATATGATGCTTTATCTGACGCGTAGACTCGCACCGCGCATATATCAGCACGGCGTGTACATGGATGTGTTCGGCCTTGGCGTACTAATTACCGGGGCAAGCGGTATCGGCAAGAGCGAGATTGCTCTGGAACTCATTATGCGGGGACACCGGTTTATTGCTGATGATATGGTGGAACTTTCACGCCCTGGCCCGGATATCCTTGTCGGCAAGAGTCCCGAAACACTGCGTTACCATATGGAAATCCGTGGCCTCGGCATTCTCAATATCCGCGATTTATTTGGCGCTGCCGCACTGACGGATACCAAGCGGGTAGGCCTGGTGGTGGAAGTTGCACCGTGGGAAAGCCTTTCGGGAGAGGAGCGCGTGCTTACCGAGGAACGCTCCATTGAAATACATGGTGTACAGGTTGCCAAGGTTATGATTCCCATCCGGCCGGGCCGATCACTGGCCGTACTGGTGGAAGTGGCTGCCCGCAATCACCTGCTTAAACAGCGAGGTGTGGATAGCAGTAAGGAATTTGCCCATGCCTTGCATGAACGCATCCAGCAGGGGCAAACGTAAGAAAGTCCCATGGGACTAATACTTAGCGGCCTGTCCGGCGCCGGTAAAAGTACAGCCTTGCACGCGCTGGAGGATCTGGGCTGCTTTTGTACGGATAATTTACCCCTGCCTCTGTTTGAAATATGGGCAGATCGGGTAAGCCGCCAGGGCAAGCCGATGGCTGTATGTGTGGATGCGCGCAGTGAAAGTCCTGAAGCATTACATCGGGATTTACGTAAACTGCGCGAACAGCAGGGCGGCTGGCCACTGGTTTTTCTTGAGGCGGATGATGCCACCTTGTTGCGCCGCTATTCTACACTGCGCCGCCGTCATCCTTTCGCACCGGATCTTGATTTGCCGCAGGCTATCGCGGCTGAGCGGAAAGCACTGATGCCAGCACGTGGTCTGGCTGACCTGGTGCTGGATACAACGGCCATGAATCCGTATGAACTGGCTGCGATGGTGGAAGCCTTCTGGCACAAGACCCACGTGGGGAACAGTAATCTTCCCATCACAGTTACCCTGATGTCCTTCAGCTACCAATGCGGTCTGCCTCCGGATGCAGACATGGTCATTGATCTGCGTTTTTTGCCCAATCCGCATTATCAGCCGGAATTATCGCAAATGACCGGCCGCGATACCCCCGTACAAACCTTTCTTGCACAGTACGATGTGGTTGCCGAAACAGAAGAAAAATTAAAGCAATGGCTGGATTTCGTCTGGAATAAAATGCAACAGGAGCGCAAACGCTATTTCACCCTGGCCATAGGATGCAGTGGCGGGCGCCATCGCTCGGTCTATATGGTAGAGCGCATTGCAGCCTGGATGCGGCATGAAGGCATGACAGCACCTTTAATCCGTCACAGGGAACTTCCTCCGGCATGATTGGTATCGTACTTGTGGCACATGAGCACATCGGTGAAGCCATGCTGGGAGCGGTTGAGCACGTGCTGGGGCCGCAGGCACTGATGGCAGCATTGGGCATTGGTGCGGATACCGATATTCAGGCGGATATCAGTAAGGGTCAGGAACGTCTGCATACCCTGATCAAACGATGTGACGCAGGCGATGGCGTACTGCTGTTCGCGGATATGTTTGGCGGTACACCCTGCAACCTTGCCCTGTCCAGTATTGAGAAGGGAAACGTGGAGGTGGTTTCCGGATTTAATCTTCCCATGCTGATCAAGGCAGCCACATTGCGGCAGACACTGGCCGACCTGCATTTGCTGGCCCGGCAGGCCAGAGACGCCGGCCGCTATCATATGCATCTTGCTTCCGAATTAATGGAAGGGCGAACCGAGTCAAATGGCTGAGCAAACAGTGACCATCCAAAACAAACTTGGCTTGCACGCCAGGGCTTCGGCCCGGCTGGCCGTGACCGCCAGCGCTTATACATGCGATGTATTTATTGCCAAGGATGGTGTTGAAGTCAATGGCAAAAGCATTATGGGCATCATGATGCTGGCTGCCGGCAAGGGCTCACAAATTACGGTTCGCACCAGCGGAGGGCAGGAAGATGTCGCGCTGGCAGCAATTGTACAACTGATCAACGAGTGTTTCGGAGAAGCCGAATGATCCACCATACGCCACAGCGCGGCGTAGCCGTAGCCGCAAGTCCGGGAATTGCCATCGGGATAGTGCAAAAAATCAATCCGGGCCAGAGCCCCATTCCGGAGAAAGAAATTGATGCCGGCGATGTCCAGGAGGAAATAAGGCGGCTGGAACAGGCCATCACTGATTCCGTTGCTGATCTCGATACGGAACGCCTGCATCTGCTGAACCTGGAGAGCCAGGAACCATTACATATTCTCGATGCACAACGGCTGATGCTGCTGGATACTGACTTATCACACAAAGTCATCCACATGATTCGTGAGAAGAAAATTAACGCCGAATGGGCCTTACACCAGCAAATTGGCACGATATGTGAAGTATTTGAACATATTGAGGACAGCTATCTGCGTGCCAGAAAAACTGACATTGAGCAGGTGGGTATGCGCATTTTACATCATCTGACGGGACAGGAAGAAAAACCGATTCCTCTTCTGGCGGATGGTGAACAGATTATCCTTGTCAGTGATGATTTTACGCCACTGGAAATCATGCGTTTCTGGCGGCAGGGCATCGCCGGGTTTATTGCCGAGCAGGGCGGAATCAACGCCCATGGTATTATTATTGCGCGCGGTATCGGCTTACCTGCATTGATGGGGGCGGAGAATGCAATCCGTCATATTGAGGATGGCAATCCTGTCATTCTGGATGGAGAACAATGCTTGTGGATTGCCAATCCTGACGATGCAACCTTGTCCGAATATCAACGGTTTACACAAACCATGGATCTGGTCCAGGAAGGTCTGCAAACCTATGCCAGACAAGCTTCTGTAAGTGCTGACGGTCATGCACTTAGACTCATGGCCAATCTGGAAGTGAATGATGAGGTACCGCTGGCGTGTGAAGCAGGCGTGGATGGCGTGGGCCTGTACCGCACAGAGTTTCTGCTGGCTGGCATGGATTGCCTGCCGGGCGAAGACGAGCAATTCCGGCATTACACGCGTGTATTACACGGCATGGAAGGATTACCCGTGGTCTTCCGGCTAATTGATATCGGGGGTGAAAAACCTATGCTGTTTGAGCATATCATTGGCCATGCAGCGGCAGGTATGAATCCTTCGCTCGGCCTGCGTGGAATCAGGATATTATTGCGCAACCCGGATGTGTTAAGGGTACAACTTATGGCTTTACTGCGTGCGGCAAATGAAGGCGAAATACAAATTCTTGTCCCGATGGTGACACATTCCGATGAAATCATACAGGTTCGATGCATTCTGAACGCATGCGCCCGGGAACTTGGCATAAAAAAAATGGTCCCCCTGGGTGCAATGATTGAGGTTCCGGCTGCGGTGATGATTGCTGATGAACTGGCCAAAGTAAGTGATTTCTTTTCTGTTGGCACCAATGACCTGATTCAATACACGCTGGCCGCGGACCGTGCCGATGACGAGGTTGCATATCTTTACAACACATCGCATCCGGCCATAGAAAGCATGTTGCGGCTCACCGTTCGGGCCGCAAAAAAAGCAGGTATCCCGATTACCATGTGCGGAGAAATGGCCGCCGACAGAAAGTGGACGGAACGGCTGATGAACATGGGGTTCGATGCCCTTTCCATGAGCATCAATCATATCCTTCCGGTGCGCAAACATTTGAGCAGTTTGTATTATCACCCGGAAACCTGACAAAGATTTTTGCGTTTAGGTCTTTCGCTGTTTACTATCCAACCTCCTAGCCCGGATTTTTCATGAGATCGCGGATGGATGGCACAGGACAGGCAAGGCCGGGGTGTGCATGCAGGCAAGAAGCATAGCTGTAGCTATGGTTCGCAGCCAAAGGCGCATATCCGGTTCGCATGGACAAGCCAGGCGCCGTAAAATGCAAAGCATCATCTGCGTACGGACCTGGCGTTTTTCCACAAGCACCTGATACATCTCGATATCCCGACCTCCATTGCATGGTCTTCATGAAAAATCCGGGCTAAGGTTATCTGCTGGAGAATGCCGTGCGATACGACTGGACTGTAGATGAAATCGAAGCGTTGTTTGAATTGCCCTTCAATGATCTGATGTTTCGTGCCCAGCAGGTGCATCGGACGTACTTTGATGCGAACGAGGTCCAGCTTTCAACCCTGCTTTCGATCAAGACAGGCGGTTGCCCCGAAGATTGCAAATACTGTCCGCAATCGGCCCGTTACAACACCGAAGTCGAATCTGAACTGCTCATGGCTAAAGACGAAGTCATACAGGCCGCCCGCGTCGCCAAAGAAAAGGGAGCTTCCCGTTTTTGCATGGGCGCGGCATGGCGCGAACCTAAAGGCAGAGCATTTGAGGCCGTCTGCGACATGGTGCGCGAGGTAAAAGGCATGGGTATGGAAACTTGCGCTACGCTCGGCATGTTGACCGCGGAACAAGCCGCCAAACTAAAAGAAGCCGGGCTGGATTACTACAATCACAACCTCGATAGCGATCCCGAGTATTACAAAGAGGTTATTTCCACACGAACCTATGAAGATCGCCTGAACACATTAAAGCATGTACGCGCCGAAGGCATGAGCATCTGCTGCGGCGGCATTGTCGGCATGGGAGAATCACGCCGTCATCGTGCAGGTCTGGTTGCGCAACTGGCACGGATGCAACCACATCCGGAAAGTGTGCCAATTAATTTGCTGGTGAAGGTGGAAGGCACGCCGGTTGCCGAAGACGAACAGTTTGCCGAAGACCTGGACAACTTCGAGTTCATCCGCACGATCGCTGTTTCACGTATCACGATGCCGGCTTCGCATGTACGGCTTTCAGCCGGGCGTGAGGAAATGAGCGAAGAAATGCAAGCGCTCTGCTTTATGGCCGGTGCTAACTCAATCTTTTATGGGGAGAAGCTGCTCACTACCGGCAACAAGGGTGCCGAAAACGATCAGGCGCTGTTTGCGAAACTCGGCATCCGTCCGGAAGAAAAAGTCACGCCATCTTCTCGCCGTATGGTGAACGCTTAACCCGGATTTTTCATAAATCGCCGTAATGATTGCGTCTGCCTGTACGTGAACGCACGCAGACGGGCATCCGTATTTATGAATATACAAGTCAGGTTTTACTGAACCTGACCTCCGCTTACATGCTCCTGAAAACTCTGACGTGCTTCGCCTGTGAACACTAAAAGCTCATCTTCCGGAATACGCACCACGTCAATACCCTGTAGATCGGCTTCTGCGCTTAAAATATTTGCTGGCTGACTGGTTGGAATGAAGATCATCTTTGGATATTGTTGTTGATGAGAATACCCGGCTTTCAGTAGGCGCCTGTACTCCAGTTGTGATGGCTCTGTTGAGTTCGCGCTAACGAATTCCGTGCCCAGAATAAATCGGCTCGCTGCATCCATTAGCGCAAGCACATTAAAGTCGCCATCTGCATTTGTTGAAACGGGAGCATCATTCAGCTTGAATGCAATCCATGCTTCGTTTATCTGAAATTGATTCGGGTCGTTCACTTGGTTGATCTCCTTCTGAAAACTATCGACCAAGCTCACCCGCCGAGAATCGCGTAGCGGTTTTTGGTCGGGTGGAGCATCTGGTTAGGCTCTTACAAACCCAAATATTTCTTGATGTGCTTGGCAAGTCTATCATCTATTTCTGAATGTCTTGGAACTGGTTGCTTCAAGCCCTTATGGGGATTGAAATAAATATCGTGTCTCCCACCATGCCGTAGAAGGGAACATCCTTTGCTTTCGAGATATTTGATGAGTTCTTTGCGTTTCATATTGCTATTTCTTTCGTCTCATACCTTTCCGGAACATCGTCCATTGCCATCATCATATATGCGTCTTTTATGTTTTCTTCCAAATCCTCTAATGTTTCTCCCTGTGTCATGATTTCAGGATGTTCAAGAAGCTTTCCCAG
>CAZJRL010000056.1:0-3462 GCA_964548425.1 uncultured Zetaproteobacteria bacterium
GTGGCTGAGGAAATCATCGAACTGGATCGCGGGCATTTAACACATTTTACCTGTACCTATGCTGAATATCTGGAGAAGAAGGCCGAAATGCTGTCCATGGAGGCAACACAGCATCGAAAATTCGACAAATTGCTGGCCGGTGAGGAGCGCTGGATTCGTAAGGGCATACCGGCCAGAAGAAGGCGCAATGAGGGGCGCGTGCGTGCACTGGAGGATTTGCGCAATCAGCGGGCGGCACGCCGTTTACATGGCGGTGATGTCGAA
The DNA here is from genome assembly GCA_964548425.1 of uncultured Zetaproteobacteria bacterium. Taxonomy (GTDB): domain Bacteria; phylum Pseudomonadota; class Zetaproteobacteria; order Mariprofundales; family Mariprofundaceae; genus JAUZQZ01. The sequence continues at coordinate 265 of CAZJRL010000056.1, forward strand.
TTACGCGTGGCCTGCGGTGTCAAGCCCGGCAAGATGCTGATCGAAGCTATAGAAGTATCGCACAGCTTTGGTGATACGGTGATTACACGTGATTTCAGCCATAAAATCATGGCTGGCGACCGTATCGGTCTGGTAGGTCCGAACGGTATCGGAAAAACAACCTTGCTTAGAATGCTGCTTGGTGAGTTAAAGCCGGAATCAGGCAGGGTGCGTCACGGCGTACGTTTGGCTCCGGCCTTCCTGGCACAGATGCGGGAACTGAATCCTGAAAACAATCTGAAAGATATACTGCTGCCAAATGGCGGCAATTATGTGCATGTCGGTGGCCATGATCCGCGGCATGTCGTTTCTTATATGCAGGACTTTCTGTTCGACAAGGAGCGTCTGCACAGTCGTGTGGCTGCGCTTTCCGGTGGTGAAAAGGGTCGCCTGATGTTGGCGAGGCTGCTGCTGGAACCGGCCAACCTGCTGGTACTCGATGAGCCGACCAACGATCTGGATATCGGCACTCTGGCTGTGCTGGAGCAGGCGCTGGCCAGTTATGATGGCACGGTCATCATCGTTTCGCATGATCGCGCATTTATGGATCGTGTCGTATCCAGGGTGCTGGCCTTTGAGGGCGCCGGTCTGATCGTGCCGATTGAGGGTGGATATTCCGATTATCAGGTATGGAAAGTGCGTCAAAATAAGAAAAAAGAGGCAAAAGAGACGGAAAAACAGACAAAAAGTGGTGAAAAAATAGCAAAATCGGACAAAATAAGGGTAAAACTGTCGTACAAGGATCAGCGGAAGCTGGATGCGCTGCCTGCAGAGATCGAAGCGATAGAATTAGAGAAGGCCGAAATCGAAACGCGCTTCTGTGATCCGGATTATTTTAGTAAAAATGCTGATGGTTATCAACGGGATCAACAGAGATTATCTAACCTTGAACAGAAGCTCGTCGATGCCTATACGCGCTGGGAGGTGCTGGAATCCATGCAGAAAGAATTGGCTATGGCTGATACAGTCACCGGTTAACCCACGCCTCTCACTTTTAACTTGCCGTGTTTAATTTTAAGATGTCCCTTGTTTTGCGCGAGGAGTTCCAGCGAGCTTTCGATATATTCGCGAGAACTCATTTCATTGGCCATATAGTGATGTAGAAGTCCTACCCACTGATTATGAATCTGGCAATGAGCATCACTGCCAGGGTCGGACAGGGGGCAATCCGGGCATCTATGGCTGGAGACTTCCCGGGTGATGCTCTCCCTCTCCCATGCTTTCCGGTATTGACGCGCCTGCGTTACAATCCATTCCATGGAACGCTTTTTCCGTTCTTCCGCAGGATACTGCTCAACATATGTCTGTATGGCTTTTACCTGTCTCCGGATAAAGTCCTGATTGGCAAAGGCAATATCCTGTTTGCGACCGGCAAAGCGCAGGATAAGAGTAAGCATTGAATCATTGATGGTGTACATCAAACTCCGTTCCTTTGCCAATCTTCACAATGTGCATGGACAATGCTCGCCAGGGCCCGAATGTGGTCTTCACGGTCATTCAGTGCCGGGATATAACGGAAGGATTCACCACCGGCATCTAAAAAGAATTTACAGTTTTGAATACTGATTTCCTCCAGTGTTTCCAGACAATCAGCGGCAAATCCGGGACATACGACGGCAACGCTTTTTACTCCTTTTTGTGGGAGGTTTTGCAAGGTTTTACAGGTATAGGGCTGCATCCACTCCTCACGTCCGAAGCGTGACTGGAAGGTCAGCATCCATGCGTCATCTTTCAGTTTTAGCGCCCCGGCCAGAAGCCTGGCTGTGTGGCGGCATTCGTCGGGATAGGGGTCGCCGTTTTCATGGTAACGCTTCGGGATGCCGTGGAAGGAAAACAGCAGTTTGTCCGGCCATCCGTTGGCCTCCGTATCCTCACGGATACTGGCTGCCAGTGCCGCGATGTAGGCCGGATGATCGTGATAGTGGCGCACCAGACGCAACTCCGGCATGTCATGCCCGGATTTAATCACTGTATCCACCGCATCGAATGTAGATTCTGTAGTGGTTAGCGAATACTGCGGGTACAGCGGCAACACCAGTACGCGCCGGCATCTCGTATCCCGCAACACTTGCATGCCTTTAGCGATCGAGGGATTGCCATAACGCATGGCCAGTTCAACGCGGTAGATGCCGGGATGGTTTGCATCCAGTGTTGTTTGCAGTGCTATCTGCTGGCGCAGGCTGGTGTCCATCAGGGGTGAACCGTTATCGGTCCATACCTTTTGATACAGTGCAGCCGATTTTGATGGGCGAATATTCAGAATAATGCCGTTGAGAATCAGCCACCATAAAGGTCTCGGCAGATCAACGACGCGTTTGTCCCACAAAAATTCCTTCAGATATCGGCGCAGGGCGGACGGGGTTGGTGCATCCGGCGTACCCAGATTGGTCAGCAGAATCCCCAGGGGTATCTGATCAGACATATCAGTCCTTGTTCATGCCGATCAGGTTGAATAACTCCAGCCGGGATGACGGGTTGTTGAGGAAGGCACCGGTTAATTTTGATGTGGTGGTCCACGAGTTTGCCTTCTTCACGCCACGGTGGCACATACAGAAGTGGCGGCATTGAATGATAACGGCGACGCCTGCGGGGTGAAGCACCTCATCAATGACATGCGCGATCTGCATGGTCAGTTTCTCCTGTACCTGCAGGCGTTTTGCATACACGTCCACCACGCGTGCCAGTTTGGATAGACCTACGACGCGCCCGTCAGGGATATAGGCTACATGTGCCTTGCCGACAAAAGGGGCGAGGTGGTGCTCGCAATGGCTATGCACCTCAATATCCGATACCAGCACCATCTCGTCATAGCCGCAAACTTCCTCAAATGTTTTTTCCAGATGCTCACGGGGGTCTTCAAGGTAGCCGGAAAAATACTCGTTAAATGCAGCCAGCACGCGTTTGGGCGTTTCATGCAAGCCTTCCCGGCCCGGATCATCACCAATATATTTAAGCAAGGCATGCACATGTTGCATGGCAGCAATGTTTTTCGGATCGGTGGGGTCAAAATCTTGCATGGAAACCTCATTACGCATATTTAAAAAAGGGGGGTTAGAAACCGCTCCCTTTCTTATCGTGCATACGTTAACGTATTTACATCAAACTGAAAAACCCCGGAGGGGAAATGGTAACGATTGATCTGCTACGGCACGGTGCATT
>CAZJRL010000056.1:3562-9715 GCA_964548425.1 uncultured Zetaproteobacteria bacterium
CAAACAGCGAAGCAAAAATATGGGGCGCGGCAGTCACTGCGGTTTATCACTTCTAACCAGATCATCCGGTGAGGTTACATCCGCTTTCCGGAGTTTGATATCCACATCCGGATTGGCGGCTCTGATACCGGACGCAATAGCTTTGGCCATCTTCTCCGTATTACCATAATCCGAGTGGTAAGCGATAAGAACGTTCATTATGCATGGCCGACCTGATCGGAAAGTTGTGCTCTGGTGATTCCCATGGCCTGTGCCCCAAACGTCCAGCGATTCTCAATCGGAGTATGGAATACGATATGGCTGCTGGATGGTGCAATCAGCCAGTCATTACGGTTGATTTCCTCATCCAGTTGCCCTGCATCCCAGCCTGCATAACCCAACATGAGCATGAAGTGTTCGGGGCCATCGCCCTTCGCCAGTTCTTCCAGCACATCGCGTGAAGTTGTGAGGTGTATTTCCGGGGTTACGCACAGAGTCGAATCATAAACATGCCAGCCATCATGTAACACGAAGCCACGGAACGGTTCTACCGGACCGCCTTCAAAGGTGGGCGCCTCCATGGTGTCCTTTCCCAGCTTCATATCATCCAGTACAGCGCCTACCGTGATATGCTGTGGCCGGTTAATCAGCAGACCCATGCTGCCATCCTCGTCATGGTGGCAGAGCAATATGACACCATCCGAAAAATGAGGATCCGTAAGTGTTGGCGTGGCAAGCAATATCTGTCCGGTCAGTTCACTCAGTTGCATTGTCTATCCCTGCATGGATGCGTGGACCATATCTCTGGCTAAATGCAATGCGGCCATAAGGCTACTATAGGATATTTTTCCACTTCCCGCACGGTTCAGCGCCGTACCGTGATCCACGCTGGTGCGAATAAAAGGCAGGCCCAGGGTGACATTGACCGCATCACCGAAACTCAATGCCTTAAGGGGAATCAGTCCCTGATCATGATAGCAGCAAATAATGGCATCAAGCGTTTTGCGACTGGCCGCCGCAAACAGGGTGTCGGCGGGTAAAGGGCCTGTGACATCGAGCCCGGCTCTACGTGCCTGTTCAGCGGCCGGTTGCAGGATATCGATTTCTTCACGGCCAAAGTGGCCGGCCTCACCCGCATGCGGATTAAGACCACAAAGTGCCAGTTTCGGGCGGGCGATACCGAAAGAACGCAGCAGATTCGAGTGGGTGATGCGCAGCGTTTCCAGAGTATCTTCCACAGTCAGAAGTGCCGGGACATCCGCAAGCGCCATATGTGTCGTAAGTAGCACCACACGTAATTCACGGCTGGCCAGCATCATGGCCACTTTTGGCACATTGGCAAGATATGCAAGAAATTCGGTATGCCCCGGAAAACTAAAGCCTGTATCGCGCAGTATGGATTTTTCAATGGGGCCGGTGACGATAGCGCGGGCTTTCTTTTCCATGCATGCTTTGGCTGCGGCTTCAATACAGGCGATAACGGCAGAAGCAGTTTCTTTTCGTGCTGTGCCGGGCGTGACCGTCAAAGATTTATTCACGCCGGGATTCCAGCAGGCCAGTCCATACGGTGAGGCTTCGGGTGCATGCACCTCATGGATGGCGACCCGGATTCCCAGTATGTCGGCGCGATCCTTCAGCCATGTGGCGGGGGCACATATGCAGGTTCCGGTAAAAGCTTCCGGTTCGGACTGAAAGGCAAGTAAAACACAGTCCGGCCCGATACCGGCAGGTTCGCCCAGTGTGATCAGGACAGGGGTCAGGGGCAGCTTCTCCGTTCGATAATGGCTCTGGCCCGCAGGCCGGCCAGCCAGCGGGGCATCTGGTCCTGCATCTCAACATTCAACAGAATATTCTCAATTTCACTGCGATGCGCCTCAAATGAATCCGGGTCGATATGCTGGCGTTCGATGATATGGATAATATGCAGGCCGAAAGGGGACTCAACAACACCGCTGGTCTCTCCCTCCTTCATGGAAAAGGCCGCTTTGTCAAATGCCGGAACCATGACGCCGTGCTTAAACCAGCCCAGATCGCCTCCCTTGGGTGCACTGGGGCCCTGTGATATCTCTCTGGCCCGGGTGGCGAATTCTTCGTCGGATACATCCTTCATTTCTTCCGCGATTTGTTCTGCCTCGGTTCTGATATTGGCTTTTTCCGCATTTGTCATGGCATCGGTCAATTTCAGCAGGATATGCCGGGCATGTACCTGATCATAAGCCTCGGCGCGCTGTCTGGGTTGATGCCAGCGTTCCCTGATGACGGTGAAAATATGGAACCCTGTAGGCGAGCGTATAGGCTGGCTCAGGTCACCTACAGCCAGGTTAAAAACGGGCATAAATCTGGGGGGCATGGAGCCGGGAAGAAACCACCCCATCTGTCCACCCTGTGATGCATCCGGTGCATCCGAATGAAGTGTCGCAAGCCGCGCAAAGTCAGCACCAGCCAGAATACGGCTGCGTAGATCCTTGATTCTTTTACGTGCTTTTGCAGCCTGTTCCTGTGACGGGTCGACAGGCAGGACAATGACGATTTCAGCCAACTGGATTTCCCGTAGCGGGGTTGGGTGTTCCATATATTTACGGTAATACTCGCGTAATGATTCTTCATTGACCTGGAGTCTGGAACGTACTTCAGAGTTGGCCAGTTTGCCGGTCAGCAAGCGTTCTTTCAGTACTTTTTGATAGCGATTGACATCCATGCCCCGCGCTTTGAGGACATCCATCAACTGACCTGCCGGAATATGATTGTTTGCCTCAATGTTGGTGATGGCCTTGTTCAGTTCATCATCAGAAACTGTAATGCCCTGTTTCCTGGCCTCCTGCAGTTGCAATGTTTTGGTGATTTGAGCATCCAGCGTGCGTTCCCGCAAGGTCTCGGATGAAGGCAGATGTTGTGTGCCGGATCGCTTGATTTCCTGTATCAGTTCATTCATTGCCTGATCAACCTGATAGCAGGTAATAGCCTCGTTGTTAACGATGGCGGCAATACTGTCCATGACTTCAGCATTGACTGCCACAGGCCGCAAAAACAGAAAGCCGCTCAGGATGATGGTGCTCATCATAATATAAACAAATCCATATGCAGATTTATTGGTGTTGTGATGAACATGCCGCATAGTGCCGTTCATGGGTACGGTCAGGCATTCAGAGAATTGTCGAATCAATGTCCGGTGCATTGTCCGACGCTACCCAGCCCGTTGATGCCAAGCAAGAAATTCACCCCAAAATTGGATGTGGTGGATGTGCCGCTGGGGCGATTGATGCGATATGCCTCCACCGTAACGTTCCAGCACGGGTGATGATATTCCATACCCAGGCTGGCGTGCTGTGTAAATTTCAGCAAAGTATCATAATTCCATGCACCAAAGGTGCGCCAGCGTGATCCAAGGTTTAACTTGCCTGACACATCAATGGCCTGGCTCTCGGGAGCAAACCGGGCATCGGTTACGCTGTAGGCAACGCGGAGTTCATGCCCTGAAGCAGGTGTCCAGCGCATGGCTGCCATGGCGGTGTCAAAGAACCGTTTGGATTGATCGTATTGGCCACTGGCGGACAGGCTTAAGGATGGAATGGGTGTGGAAACGATGCTACCAACCAGATTGGAAAATGGCCGTTGTGGTGTAGTTATAGCGAGATGCTGGGGAACGTCATACGATATTCCGATTCGTATATTGAGCACTTCTCTGGCTGCTGATTGGGGGTCGTTTTTTCGTTGCAAGCGGTTGGTCAGTAGCATGCTGATACGATTGACTCTTCCTATCCTGTCCCTGCCTGAAAAACGGTTGCCGGATAGAAGATTGCTCAGGGTAAGCTGGCTAAAGGCGGAATCGAAGGTGGGCACTCCGGTTTGATCGCTGACAATGATCCGATCATAGCGCAGGGTCGGCTCAATGCTGTGGCGCAGGGTTTTACCCGTATTAACGTGTTCGAAAATGGCAGTTGTCTGGACGGAGAATTCCCGGCTGGTGCGCATCGGATGGCGCATGCTTGCACTATCGTTGAGCCAGTAGCGGGCATGGCGCACGCCTGCTTGCAGGGTGGTGAAAAGTCCTCCTCCGGGAAGGTTCCATGGAATCTCTATATAGGGATGCAAATTCATGCGCCAACCATCGATCCCCAGTTGACGAATAAAATGTGTGGTTTCCTGACCAAAATGCAGAACGGCTAGTCGGTTCAGTACCGGCAGTGCCAGGTTGCTCTCAAATCGCGGCAGCATTTGCAGCGTGGAATCATTGTTGGGCATGGAGAGATCCCTCTGGTGTTGAACCGATAGCGCCCAGGCTCCGTATTTATCCTGTTGTGAGAGGCTGGCCGAGCTTTGCTGGAAGCGGATAGTAGCTTCCGATGCATCGCTGGAGAAGTCCGCCAGATAATCCTTCTCGCTGACATGATCGGCATCAATAGCCAGATTCATACCATAAGGCAGTTGCCACGATGCCTGGCTTCGCAAACGCCCACGAGTGCGGCCCAAGACCTGATCATACAGCCCTTCGAATTGAATGATTTCGCTTCCCATGGTTGATACATGACGCACTTCAGCCTCGGACATGAGGCCGCGCGCACTCATCCAGTGCGGCGTCAGCGTGATATCCCAGTCCGGTGCAGGTGCGATGTACACGGGAAGCGCCAGTTCTGTGCCGCGCCGTTTGCCGGAAGCCCACTTTGGAAGGAGTAAACCTGATTTTCGGCGGGTGGCATGTTGCCAGTAAGGAGTGTAAAGCACCGGTATGCCGCCCAGTTCAAAGCGTGCATTTCTGGCGGTCAATGTACCGCTTCTCTGATCCAGCGTGGCGCGTGAGGCACAAATTGTCCATGCCTCATGATCCGCGGGGCATGTGGTAAAACTGGGCCGGGTTGCCTTATAGGTAAAATCATCCACACGCTCCAGCAGTTTGGCTGACAGACGCTCACCACCGGGCAGACTGACCGTGGCATCGTGCAGCGTTCCCTGTTTGGATACGGTGTCCATTTCGGCTGATTTGGCTTCGATTATCGCTTTGGACGATTGAATATGGACATTGCCTTCCGCTTCCAGCCGGTGATTGGCGGCATCAAAGCGCACGGTATCGGCTTTGAGGGTTTCGTCCTTACGTTTGATTTCCACACGGCCCGAGGCTGTAGCCACACCCTCGGCATCGCGTACGATTTTGTCGGCCGTAATGTCCACATCTTCGGCCTGTACGGTGGATGGCAGAATCAGTGCCATCCATACCAATACCAATACCTTCATCAACATTGAAAAGAAAAGAAGCGCATCAGGGGAATCAGATATTCAGGCAGGTTTGACAGCACAGCCGAGATAATTGACGGAAAGGTCACGGGACAGTTCAAAGCGATCCATCAGCATCCGGTAGGACATGCCGTGCAGATCCATTACATCAAGACGGGCCATGCGGCAGGCTGCATGTATCTCCGAAGGGCGGATGAATTTGGCGTATTGATGCGTGCCTTTTGGCAACCAGCCCAGTACATATTCGGCCCCGAGGATGGCCTTGAGGTATGCCTGTGGTGTGCGATTCAATGTGGCAAAAAAGAAATATCCACCGGGTTTCAGCATGGCGGCGCAGGCAGAAACGGTATCGGGCACATCGGGTACGTGTTCCAGCACTTCCATACAGGTGATGATATCAAATTCACTGGCATGATCCGCTGCCCAGGTCTGCGCGTCGCTTGTTTCATAGCGGATATTCGCGCCTGCCTGTTCGGCATGGATACGGGCGACTGCCAGCGCTTTCTCGGAACGGTCAATGCCTGCCGTGATTGCACCACGATCAGCCAGCCCTTCAGCCAGTAAGCCACCGCCACAGCCGACATCCAGCGCATGCGCACCTTTCAGTGTTGCCTGTGAGTCGATGTAATCCAGGCGTATGGGGTTAAGGCGGTGCAACGGCTTGAATTTTCCTGCCGGATTCCACCATTCCTCGGCCATCGCCTCGAACTTCTTTATTTCTTCGGGATCGAAGTGTGCCTGCATGGGTCGGCAGGCTGCTAGGGCAGGGGTGCGATGGCAAGGGCGTCATGCGGGTAAGAAGGGAAAATATCGGCATCCTGGCTGCTGGATTTTTACTTCACCTGTGTACGGATGGATTCGATGCGTTTGCGGTTGGTTCCCATATCCGAATGACCTACACGCGAAGCCGAGCGCAGATGAATAACGTGTTCGGATGCATCCAGT
>CAZJRL010000057.1:0-9440 GCA_964548425.1 uncultured Zetaproteobacteria bacterium
TGATACATATGTTTGAACAGGTAACGTTTCATCTCGGCATTCATATGCCGTACTTTACGTGAAAATCCTACCAGCGGAATGTCCGCGCTGCGTACGTCATCAAGGGAACAAATATTTGCTTCTTCTATTCGATGTGTTGTTTCATCAATGACATCCATAATCAGAAAATTAATCATCCGTCGGATTGTTTCATGGGTTGCGTGATGTTCGGTAATGGCAGGGTAATCATGCATCACCTTCTCATAATGCATGCAAAATAACGGAACACTGCACAATCCTTCAACATCCAGAATTCCTGCACGGAATCCATCATCCACATCATGATTATTGTAAGCAATTTCATCAGCAAGATTTCCAATTTGTGCTTCAATTGTGGCCTGCTCATGCAAACGATATTCCGCCAGATCGGTGTTTTTGGGCAGGTCATGCGGTGATGTATGTTTGACAATACCTTCCCGGGTTTCAAAGCTCAGGTTCAGACCCGGAAATTTAGCATAGCGATGTTCGAGTTTATCAATGACACGCAGGGACTGGCGGTTATGTTCGAAGCCTCCGTATGATTTCATGGCTGTATTCAGCGCGTCCTGGCCGGAATGACCAAACGGCGTATGTCCGAGATCATGGGCCAGCGCCACGCCTTCAGCCAGATCCTCGTGCAGTCTCATGGTTCTGCAGATGGAGCGGGCGATTTGCGCAACCTCAATGGAATGCGTCAACCTGGTCCTGTAATGGTCTCCTTCATGATTGACGAATACCTGGGTTTTATATTCAAGACGGCGAAATGCTGTTGAATGAATGATACGGTCACGATCACGCTGGAACATGTTACGGGTGGGAGAATTATCTTCGGCATATCGGCGGCCACGCGAAATTTCGGAACGGCAGGCGTAGGGCGCCAGAATGGTTTCATACAGATAACCCGGATGCTTCATGGGCGGCGGCGCATCATCGCCAGCGCCTCCAGTGCTGCGGCGTGGGGATCAGATGCATGGATAATCGGGCGGCCAACAACGATATAATCCGCACCCTGATGCATGGCCATTGCAGGGTCGGCAACCCGTTTCTGGTCATCGTGGGTATGTTCCCCCCAGCGAATACCGGGGGTGACGGTCAGGAAATTTGTACCACATACCTGTTTAATATCGGCAACCTCATGGACACTGCAGACGACGCCATCCAGCCCGGCATCACGCGCCATCATGGCCCGTTGCACTGCTTCCCGGCGCGCCTCACCGGGTTCCATACTGCTGCTGGTTAATACAGTGACAGCAATCAGTTTCATTCGCGGAAAGGCCGCGGCTGATTGGGCAGCCGCCCGCATCATATCCGTGCCGCCTCCGGCATGAACATTGGTCATGTGTACACCAAGATCTCCGGCACTGGTGACTGCTTCGGCGACCGTGTTGGGAATGTCATGAAATTTAAGGTCCAGAAACACCCGATGGGTTCGTGTCAGTGTGCGGATTAAATCCGGGCCTTCGGCGACAAACAGGCGCAAGCCGACTTTGAACCAGCCTGCACTATCACCGATACGCTGATATATTTTCAGCGCCTGTTTCCGGTCAGGCATATCCAGAGCCACCATTAAACGGTCACGTATCATATCTGGATCTCCTGGATGGGTCGCATGCTGCCCCATTCATGGCATTGGGGACACTGCCAGCGCATATCCATGACTTCTACACCACAGTGACCACATGTGAAATTTCTTGACTGTTGTTGCCAGTGGAGGCTTGCCTGCGTCAGGGGATCGTCATCTCCCATAATGGCTTTAAGATGTAAACAGGTACGCAGGCCTTCAGGTGAAAAAGATATTTTATCCATCAGTTTCCTGGCTTCTGCAAGCCCATATTTTTTGTTTATGCCCCTGAGCCATTCCAGGGCCATATACTCGTCATGCTGTTTCTCCCAGCAGGATAGCAGGAATGCCCTGCCTTGTTTGGCATAGATTTCCGGACGTTCCAGCAGTACAGGTATCAGGAGCGGAATATATTGTGGCGCAGCCTGGTGCAATCTTTCCATACTGGCAAAAGCGGCTTCATCATCACCGCGATTCAGTTCGATTTCGGCGAGCAGCATATGTGCGGCGGCGCATGCGGGATTCATATCAATGGCCTTTGTAACCAGTTTCAGAGCCTGTTCCTCATCACCTTCATCCTGTTTCCTTCGTGCCATTTCAGTCATCAGATAGGCATGGTGCAGTGAGGAGGATGTGCCGCGGACCTGATCAAGGCGAGAGAGTATACCCTCGGCAAGATCCCATTCCCGTCCCTGTTCACGGATACGCAGTGTTGCTTCCAGTGCCGGAATATGCCCCGGTTGTGCATCAAGGACCTTGCGGTACTGCTGTAAAGCACGGCCCAGTAATCCGCCAGCCTGAAAATCCATGGCCAGAGCAAGCTGTGCTTCCATATGTAATGTTTTCGGAAGGCCGGGGCGGGCCAGAAGATTCTGATGAATACGAACCGCACGTCCGAATTCACCTTTATTGCGGAACAAGTCTCCCAATGCCAGATAGACCTCAGCCGTTTCAGTTTGCAGGCGGGCGACGTGGACGAGTTCCTTTAATGCCTGGTCCGGCTTATCGGACAGAAGATAGTTGATGCCTCGTAACAATGGTGAAATCCGGGCATCTTCCTGTTCCGGCCTGTCTTCCGTATCCGATTGCCGCTGTTGCCATAAAAGCCAGACAAGTATAGCGGTGACCGCCAGTATAACGGCGAGAGAAAAAGTAACTGTCATGTCTCGTCTTGTAGTGGAAGGTTGCGCAAATTATTGACTTCTGTTTGCAATAAGTCGTTTTCCTGTCGAAGGTGGGTAATTTCAAGTTTGTGCTTCCGGCGTGAGAAACTCAGGGATAACATACCTCCAAGGAAGCCAAGAAGAAATGCAATAAAAATAGGAACATAGACAGGAATATTGCCGGATGAATAACCGGCAAAATGGATCGAAATCTTGCCATCATTCACAGCGGCAAACATGGTAGCCAGTGTTGTAAGTAATACTACGGAAAGCGCATTGATCCAGTTCATATCATTCCCCTGTATTGCTAAAAGGTTCCTACTTTACAGGAAAAACGCAAAGGACCAAAATCCAATATAAAGTGCCGTCGCACGGTACGATAGTTCGTGAAGATAAGCAGTGATTATTCAGACACAAAATCTGAAAGAAAAAGTATAGAACGCTGGTTTTTGTTACGCAAGGACAGCTTGCATGAGCGGGAAAACAGATCAGGTGATGGTGTCAACCCGTTCACGTAATTCTTTACCCGGCTTGAATTGTGGCACGACCTTGGCCGGAACCTGAACGGTATCGCCTGTCTTTGGGTTGCGACCGACGCGTGCATTACGCTGTTTGGTATAAAAACTGCCGAAGCCGCGAAGTTCCACCCGGTCCTTTCGGGCGAGTGCATCGCCAATCGCAGAGAATATCGTGTTGACGACAACCTCGGCTTCCCGGCGTGTGATCTGATCCTGCTTATTTGCAATAATTTCCACCAATTCAGATTTGGTCATGATTTCCCCTTTTCCTTTTTCTCCCGATATCCCGAGCCAGAAGCATCGGTATTCTTTTTTTTACTCAACAACTTACGTTGCAGTTCCAGAGCAAGAGCAGACGGTGCATTTCTGGTTCCTGTAGCTTTTGCATAGTTCCGCACTGCATCTTTTTCCTCATCACGCAACATCTGACTGACCGAAAGTTTCACTCTTCTTCGTTTTCGATCCAGTTCGATAATTTTCGCTTCAACGGTTACCCCGTTTTTTAATTCGCTGTCTTCTCGAGGAACTTCACGCCCGGGAAGATATGCCTTCACACCCCGCATCAACTCAACTGAGTACCCACCGGAGACTGTTTCCAATATCTTTCCTTTCACCCTGTCACCACGGGAAGCGTGGGTGAAGAACACTTCAAAAGGATCGTCTTCCAGTTGCTTGATACCCAGTGCAATCCTTTGTCGTTCAATATCCACACCCAGAACGACACATTCTACTTTGTCACCCCTGGTGTGGGATGCAATCACCTGTTCACCTGATTCGTGCCATGAGAGATTGCCAATGTGCACCAGGCCATCCAGATCGTTATTCAGACGCACAAACAGACCAAAGTCCGTGATGCTCCTCACAGTTCCTTTAATATGTGTTCCAACGGGATGCCCGGTTAACCAGGTTTTCCACGGATTTTCCGCAACCTCTTTCAGGCTGAGTGAGATACGGCGCTTTTCCACATCGACTGCCAATACCGCCACATCTACAACATCGCCTTCCGTCAGTATTTTTGATGGATTGATATCCTGCCGTGTCCAGCTCATCTCTGAACGGTGAATCATGCCTTCTACCCCGGGTTCAAGCTCCACCATAGCGCCATAATCAAGCAACTTGCGTACAGTTCCTGTTAAACGCATTCCCGTTTCGTATTTTCCGGATATGTTTTCCCATGGGTCAGCCTGTAGCGTACGCATGGACAGAGAAATCTTTCCACTATCTTCATCCAGCTTGACAATTTCCGCCGTAATGTGCTGACCAGTCTGTAGCGCTTCACCCGGATGCTTGAGGCGACGCCATGCAATATCCGACACATGCAACAGGGCATCCACGCCACCTACATCCACAAAGGCGCCAAAATCCGTCAAACGTTTGATTTCACCATTAATTTTGTCACCTGCCTTCTTTGAAGCAAAAAAGGCCTTACGTTTTTCATCGCGTGCCGCCTCAAGCAGGTATTTGCGGGAGACCACGATATTTTCAGGTTTACGGCTTGCGTTCAGCACCACCACATGAACTTGCTGTCCGATCAGGTCATTTGATGCAGATGGATTGATATCGATTTCGGAGCGGGGTAAAAAAGCACTCAAACCGCCAAGATCGACCCTGAGTCCTCCTTTTACCTTGCTCCGGACAGTCGCCGGTATACACGATTTTGTTGTCAGCGAGTCATTCACATGCTCCCACAGCAAACGCTGTCTTGCCGCCAGTGCAGATAGATGGACACCACCTGTTCCACCGGCTGATTGCACCATGACCTCTATACTGTCACCAATAGATGGAACAGGTTCACCGAGCTTCTCAAACTCATTTAATGGAACAAGACCTTCATTTTTTCCACCCACATCAACCATCACTGATTCGTGATCCATGCCAGCAACAAGCCCGCTGACAATCTGGCCAGATGTAACGATGGGGTGTTGCCTGATGGATTCCTCAAACAATTGTTTGAATGATTGCTCATCGGCTTTCTTGTCTGTCAACGTCTGTCCGGATGCATGCGGTACAGATGGTGCAGCGTCAGTGATACGGGAGTTCTTCTCTTTAATAGAGCTTGTCATGTTTGATTGAAACCTCATTGGTATTAGCGTATATCTCTGAAGCGGATAGCAAGCTCTCGACGCTCCATGACGGCGAGCATTCTATCTACCACTTCATCAATGCGCATCGTGGTAGAATCAATACACACTGCATCCTCAGCCTGTTTCAGTGGCGAATGTGTGCGTCCGGCATCTTGAGAATCACGTATTCTGATATCGGTAAGGATGTCGTCAAGGCTAGCTTCGCCTCCGAGCGCCTGCAACTGTAACCAGCGCCTTCGGGCGCGTTCCCGGAGTGATGCCGTAAGAAAGAATTTCGCTTTGGCATCAGGCAGCACGACTGTGCCAATATCCCGGCCATCCATGACACAGCCATGTCTGGCCAGTTCTTTTTGTACCTTAAGGAGCCGTATTCTCACTTGTGGCATGGCGGCAACCCGGGATGCGCTTGCCCCGGTTTTCTCGTCTCTGAGCCGATCAGACCAGTTTTCGTCAGCCACAAAAATACCCTGCTCCCGCCACTCCATATTTTTCAGACATTCACCCAGCACTTCAAGAACCGATGTCTCCGAAGCGATATTCGCACCCTGTTGTTCCGCACAGCAGGCGGCATAACGGTACAACAGACCTGTGTCGAGTACTGGCAGGCCAAGTTCAGCCGCAAGCATGGCAGCTACCGTACCCTTGCCGGAACCCGAGGGGCCATCAATGGCCACCTGTAATCCAGGGGCCGGGGTCCAGCCAGGGTTATTCATGGATACTACCTTGTCTCACATTACTACTCGCCCACCGTACATTCATACCGATGGATTGTGCCAATGGTACAAAATTTGGGAAACTGGTGGCAATAGCAGCGGCATGCTGAATGATGATATCGCCTGTGGCGCGCTGCGCGGCCACCGCCATCGCCATGGCGATCCGGTGATCACCACAGGCGTCAATGGTGACCCTGCCCCTGAGTTGCCTGCATCCGTCAATGCGCACGCCATCCGAATACTCCTGAATGTTCGCGCCACAGGTCGAAAGAGCCCGGGCCATCGTGGCAATACGATCGGATTCCTTGACCCGCAGCTCATCCGCGCCTTCAAGGAGAAATTCACCCTCAGACAGTCCTGCCGCGGAAAATAATACCGGAAATTCATCAATCGCATCCGTAATATCGTTTGGATTGACACGGATTCCCTGCATGACGCTGTAGATCGCGGACATATTTGCGACGGGTTCTTCACCCATATACCTTTGGTCTTCCAGGCTAATGTTTGCTCCCATATCCGTGAGAATGCGCCGCCAACCATCACGGCGCGGGTTGATACCAACGCCTTTGAAACTGATTTTGGAACCCGCAACAAGGCTTGCCGCTACGGCAAAAAATGCGGCAGATGAAGGGTCCGCCGGAATCTGAAGAAAATTTTCCACTACAGTGAGATTCCCTGCCGGAATAAGGTGAATGCTTCCGTCATCGCGTATTTCCAGAGGTTGACCGAACAGAGGTAGCATGCGTTCCGTGTGGTCACGGGAAGGAGCCGGTTCTGCTACGCAGGTTTCCCCTTTCGCATAGAGGCCCGCCAATAATACGCAGGACTTGATTTGTGCACTGGCAACATTGGAAATATGATGGATTCCTTTGAGATTTCCACCGCAAATAGTTAATGGCAGGTGATTATCACCATTCTTCCCGCTTATCTGCGCACCCATACGTCGCATCGGGTCAGCAACGCGCTGCATGGGCCGCTTACATAGTGATGCATCTCCGGTTATGGAGGTCGTAAAAGATTGTCCGGCCAGCACACCCATCATCAACCGGGCGCAGGTGCCCGAATTGCCAGCATCCAGCATACCCTCCGGTTGTTTCAGACCATGCAATCCCACGCCATAAATGCGCAACCTTGTTTTTGCATCGTTCAGCCATTCGATGTGCACACCCATCTGTTTGAACATGCGCACCGTGGCTATGTTGTCTTCACCGGGAAGGAATCCGGCCACTTCCGTTACGCCTTCCGCCAGAGATGCCAGTATCACTACGCGATGTGAGATGGATTTATCGCCGGGGAGAATGATGCCTCCGGAGAGTGGTTCCCGGGCGGGTCCCGCGATCAGCGTTTCGTGCGCACAGTTACTCACGCGAGTCTTTGTGTCCGGCTAACCATTCATCCCGGGCCTGCTTGGCCTGTTTGAATTCACTTAACAATTTGTCTCCATCGCCAGCTTCCAGTGCAGTGCTCAGACGCTTGAGTTCATCTTGTAGTGCATCAATCTGCTGTAATAGTGAATCACGGTTATACAGTGCAATATCTCGCCACATTTCCGGAGATGAGGATGCAATACGGGTAAAATCTCTGAAGCCACCGGCGGCAAAATTGAATGGATCAAATGTGTCATTGCGCTGGCGGTGTATAGCATTAACCAGAGCAAAGGCGGCAACATGCGGCAAATGGCTGACGGAAGCGAGCATTTTGTCATGCCTTTCGGCATCCATTTCGATAATTGAACATCCTGCTTGTGACCACATGTCGGTCACCACATCAATTGCGCTTGCATGTGTTGCAGGTATTGGAGTCAGAATGCAAACATGGCCATCAAATAATTCCGCGAAGGAAGCTTTTACGCCGGATTGTTCCGTACCCGCAATCGGATGCGATGGAACAAAATTTTGTGGGTTTTTCAAATGTCGGAATGCCGCATCAATAGCATGTTGTTTAGTGCTGCCAACATCGGTAATGATTGTACTATCTGCCAGCACATCCCTCATTTCTGAGAAAACCTGATCGTACATACTCATTGGTACAGCTACGCATACCAAATCTGCGCCCTGAACCGCCTTGCTTACATCATGTGTCCAGTCATCTACCACACCCATCTCAACTGCGCGGCGCAGGTTGGCCTCGTTACGGCCAACACCCGTGATGTGCTCAACAGCATTCGCCCGGCGCAGCGCACGCGCCAGCGAGCCGCCAATCAGGCCGACACCGATAATGGTTAGATGTTTAATCTGCATTACTGAATATGTTTCATTATTTCGTGTATTTCCGCCGTGAATCGTTTGTTTTCATCTGCTGTGCCCACTGTAATGCGCAGGTGTTCAGGCATTCCATATGGCGCCAGCGGGCGCGGGATGATGCCCTTGTTTTCAAGCATCTGCAAAACATCCATGCTGAGCGGATGCCTGAGCAACACAAAATTACCATATGACTCTCCACCCAGAAGATGATGTTTCGCCAGAAAAGTCTCCAGTGTTGTTCGTTCATTCAGCGTGATGGCCACCTTGTCCAGCACCCAGTCCACATCATCAAGAGCTGCTATAGCCGCTTTCTGGGCCAGCATGTTGACATTGAACGGCTCCCGGAAACGGTTGGCGAGGGCAATAATATCCGCATTGCCGACTGCATAGCCCACGCGCAGTCCCGCCAGACCGTATGCCTTGGAGAATGTGCGGCAGGTGATAAGTCCCGGATGTGAAAGCCGCCCGATGGAATCGCCAGTGATGGCCGACGTGTATTCATAATAGGCTTCGTCGAGTATAACAATGATATTGCGTGGCAGCAGATCGAGGAAGAGCTGGATGGCAGTCAGGTCATGCAGTGTGCCGGTAGGGTTGTTCGGATTGGCCATACAGATCACGCGGGTCCGATCCGTTACCGTTTGCGCCATGGCATTCAGGTCATGCGAAAGGCCGTCTTCCTCCGCAACAGCGATGCCGCTTGCGCCAGCCGCCAGCGATGCCAGTGCATACACGATAAAGGCGTGCTCCGAATATACGACTTCATTTCCGGGGCCGGCAAAGGTGCGAATGATCAGTTCCAGCACTTCATTGGAGCCGTTACCGAGCAGGATATTGTCCGGTTTGACACCATGTTTTTCGGCCAAGGCCTCTTTCAGATCTCCCGCATCGCCATCGGGATAGCGGTGTACGTCACTGGCATATTCGCGAATGGCTTCAATCGCTTTGGGCGGAGGGCCGTACGGGTTTTCATTGGAGGCCAGCTTGATGGCCGAGGCCAGCCCTTTTTCTTCCAGCAGTTGCTCCACGGGCTTGCCCGGAATATAGGGATGCAGATGCGCGCATTGCCGTACGGCGCGCCGGGGCCAGTCGATATCTTCCATATTATGTCACTACTCAGCCGGGTTGATGTAACGGTTC
>CAZJRL010000058.1:0-9264 GCA_964548425.1 uncultured Zetaproteobacteria bacterium
GTTTATGCGAACGATCCTGCATCCAGATGCCTCAGGCCATTCGAATTACCCCCAACCACAGTTAGTCAGGCGTAGTCTCTTGCCTGCAACTCTAATGCGAAAAGAACAAGAAATATTTACCACAGAGAGCACAGAGGTATACAGAAAGAGTCAAACAACATGGAGTAATTCCCTTTGCTTTTTCTCTGTCCCCCAGGGGAGCCTCTCTTGCTACGCAATTCACTTTCTGTCCTCTGTGGTTCAATCTGATTTGCTTCCGGCTTTACCAGGTTTAGGCAAATTGGCTAGGACAAACAGCCAATGAGTGAATTCCATGCTGCACAGATTGAGTACAGCAATTATTACCAGATGCTATCTGATGAGATCCGTATGCAGGCCTTTCATGCCGCAATAAAACAGATCATCAAGCCCGGAGATATTGTAGTCGACCTTGGTGCCGGAACCGGGATTCTGGGGATCTGGGCGCTACAGGCAGGTGCAGCCAGGGTCTATACCATTGAGCAGACCGGAGCCATTGATTTGGCCCGGGAGATTGCCCGCGTTAATGGATGTTCGGATCGTATGGAGTTCATCCAGGATAATTCCCTGAATGTATCGCTTCCACAACGGGCCAACGTGATCCTGTCGGAAACACTTGGCAGTTTTGCGGTGGATGAAAATATGCTTCAGTTCATAACGGATGCCAGGGACAGAATGCTCGTGGATGGCGGGGTAATGATCCCCAGTGGCATAGCCTTATTCGCGGCCCCTGTTGATAACAAAGATATTTATGATAAAATAGATTTCTGGCGCCGGTTTCCGGGGGTTGATTTCTCACCGGCATTTGAAATCTTTTCAAGAAAAATTATGGTGGAATCCATACGTTCCGGTCAGCTCCTGGCAAAACCGTTAAGGCTCCAGACCGTCAATTTAAATACATGGAAGGGAGCGTCCTATATGTCTCGTGGCTATTTCCCAATCCGGCGGGCCGGGGTCATTCATGGCATGGCGGGCTGGTTTGCCACAACATTATGTAAGGATGTAGAAATCAATACGGCGCCGGACCAGCCGGTAACGCACTGGAAACAGGCCTTTTTCCCGTTTCGCGACCCCATTCGGGTTGTGCAGGGAGATGTCCTTGACTGGTCGGTTGAGATCAGCGGGAAATCCCCGGACAGTGACCACACCATGATTTCCTATCAATATCGCTGCACCCAGATGTGCAAAGAGATGCAAAAAAAAGGAGTTGGCAGAAATGAACCTTGCCCTTGCGGTAGTGGATTGAAGTTTAAAAAATGTTGTGGACGTATGGATGGTAACTCATGCAGCGACACCTGAACAAACTGCGCTGGGTAAGCCTGTGGACGGTATTCGCCATGCTTGTAATCTTACCGCTTGTCAGCGTTTATCAGACGTATGTTGCATCCCATGGCTATCGGCTGTTGTCTCCCCCCGGCAAACTTCTTTATGATGTGATGCATTTTTTTACCTCACCGTTCACCGATGACCCGGCCAATAGCCTGGATGTGATTAAAGGCACGACCTGGTCCGGCAGTTTCTTTGGCCTGAAACTTAGCGATCCGCTGGCGGCTGTCGGTCAGATGGCCGCTGCGCTGGATATTTATTGGCCGTTTCTGGTCACAGCCTTGATTCCCCTCGCCTTCACCCTTGTTTTTGGGCGTTTTTTTTGCGGCTGGATATGTCCGGCAACGCTGCTTTATGAATTAAATACGAATGTAGCTATCTGGTTGCACAAGGCTGGCCTGCCTACCGGTAATCTACACTTTGACCGGCGTTTAAAATATGGTGTATTGGCCCTGGGGCTCGTGCTATCTACTGCAACCGGTTCGGTTCTGGTGGCTAATATTTATCCCCCGGCTATCGTTGGCCGGGAACTTTATTATGGCCTTGCCCTTGGCGGTTTTGGTGCGGGAACTGTTTTTTTTGTGCTGACACTACTGTTTGACATCCTGGTGGCACGCCGTGGCTTCTGCCGTTATCTGTGCCCCGGTGGAGCGCTTTATTCACTGTTGGGGCGCTACCGCCTTTTCCGCATCAAACGGAAGGCGGAGGCCTGTAACGATTGCGCCAAATGCAATGCCGTGTGTGAATTCGCTTTGGATCCGATGCGCGACGATTTCGGTCAGGAATGCAATAATTGCAGTGCCTGCATCGCTGTATGCCCAACCGATGCGCTCACATTCACAACAAATATCAGGGATATCCCCTATCAGGGCCCGGGTCATCTGGGACGGAAATTCCTTAAATCCGGCCAGGATAATCAATCCGGAAAGACTGATTGATGAACAGGCGCGGATTTATGCAAATGCTCCGGCGTATTCTTGGCTTTGGCGGGGGCATGCTCATGATAGCCGGGCTACCCTTCGGGCTTGCCCGGATACTGGCTCCATCCGTTTCTGCCGCACCGCACAAACGATTGCGTCCACCAGGGGCATTAAAGGATGATGCGGCCTTTACCGGGGCTTGTATTGGTTGCGGATTGTGTGCCGAGGTGTGTCCGCCTCATTGTATCCAATACTACAAACGTGATGGCGGGGACAAAGTCAATACGCCCTATATCAACCCGGAGGATAAATCATGCACCCTGTGTATGAAATGTGGTGCTGCCTGTCCAACCAATGCCATCAGGGAAATTCCTCATAATAAACGTGCTATTCTGTCCCATGTCGATATGGGAACCGCCCGGATAGACCGGACTGCCTGTTATCCATGGGTGGACAAGGGTATATGTGGCGCTTGCGCCAGTGTATGCCCTCTGGGATCTGATGCTATCGGGTTTGCTTTCGCCAATTTTTACAGGCCTGTCATCAAGCATGGCTGCGTCGGTTGCGGTCAATGCGTTGAGGTCTGTCCGCATCCCAGCCTACCTATCCGTATTGTTGAGCGCTCTATGGGAACAGTTGCGCGACACGTAAATCATTTGCAAAATTCATAACGGTTCCAAGGAATAAATATGCGACTGTTCGGGTTAATTTCATTATTGTGTTCATTGTGCATTCTCTGGTGCAGTCCGGTCTATGCCCACCATGTAATTGGCAGGCCTGCCTACAACTGGAATGAGGACTCCAATACCCCCCCCAGTATGCAGGTGGATATCCAGATGGGTGATTATTTTATTACCTATATGGTCTTTCCCGCTTTTCCAAAGCCCAATGAGCCGGGCCGGATCAATCTGTACGCGAAGCGTATTGATAATGACAAACCCTTTCAGGGTAAGGTCAGTTTTACCGTGCGTGATGACAGTTGGTTCAGCAAGAATGAGGAACGTATTGGCGTGCAAACAGTGGATGACAATGTTTTCCGTCAGCGTTTTTTGTTTCGTGAGCCAGGCACCTATATCATTACCGCGGAATTTGAAGATGGCGGAGTTCCCTATATTGTTGATTTTCCCCTACAGATTGGCCCGCCTTCAAGAATTGGCGTGATTGGGGGGGTTACGGGCGCTATGGCCGCCGTGCTGATTGCAGTCAATATATACCGGCGTCGGCGCCTGCAGGAGGAAAAAGTCCGCGATGCGGCCCATGAAAGGAAAAAATCTTGACCATGATGCACCCGGGCCTCCCTCCGGTCTGGGCCCTAACCACCTGGATTTGTGTATTGATTCTCGCTATCCGGGCATTGTTTGTGCCGCTTCATCACGCGGTGTCTTCCCCAAAACGTGAATCCCGGGAAAAGATGGGACGCCGACTGGCGGCTATGCTTATAACCTCCCGATGGCCCATCCTGACACTGAAACTGGCCATGGTGAGTCTCTTCCTGCTGGTTATCATCGCCGGTCTGTATGGCACGCCAATCCCGGCGCGTAATATTGCCACGGTCCTGACATGGAATCTCTGGTGGTCAGGTCTCATTCTTTCCGTATTTTTCCTGGGCTCGGCCTGGTGCGCAGTGTGTCCATGGGATGCCCTTGCAACATGGTTGACACGCTTCAATTTCTCAGGACGGCCCAATCCGGGTTCCAGTCTCAATCTTCGCGTTCCCAAACTCTTGCGTAATGTATGGCCGGCTTTGCTGCTGTTTATTGGATTTACCTGGCTGGAACTGGGTGTTGGCATCACCACAAGTCCTTATGCCACAGCCCTTCTGGCCATGCTAATGCTTGTGCTGGCAACGATTTCGCTCGCTCTTTTTGAACGCAAGGCATTCTGCCGGTATTTCTGCCCTGTGGGCCGCACCATCGGAATTTATGCACAACTGGCACCTGTTGAATTGCGCCATATTGATACGGAAGTCTGCAACCGCTGTACCACCCTGGAATGCTATCATGGCACGGAAGAGATTGAGCCTTGCCCGACAGGTCTGGTGATGAAAAATCTCCGGGAAAACACTTATTGCACCTCTTGCGGAAACTGTGTTCAAAGTTGCCCTGAGCAAAATATTGCCTGGCGTCCGCGGCCCATGAGCAAAGAGGCGCTCCAGGATGCGAGACCCCGTCCGGATGAGGCATGGTTTATGCTTGGTTTACTGGCTCTGACAGGCCTGCATGGCCTGACCATGATGCCCTTCTGGGAACGGTGGATCAGAGAATTTGCACGTCTGATCGGGGATTCCGGACAACTGCTATGGAGTTTTACTGCGGGACTTCTGGCAAGCATGATACTGATTGTTCTTGTCTACGGCCTTATGGTTGCACTGACCCGCGTTTATACCGGGTATGATATTTCTTTCAAACGTTTGTTCTTTGGCATGTCCTTTATCGCTTTACCGCTCGCCTTTGCCTACCACCTCGCACACAATCTCAACCATCTGCTACGCGAAGGCGGGGGGTTGGGCGCCCTGCTGGTAAATCCGCTGGGCATTGGCACCCATCCGCTTGCTATGGCCGAGAGACAAACCCGCGCCATGTCAGCTATTATCCCTCAGGATGCCATTTTCGCCTTGCAGGCCACATTCATTATCTTCGGTTTCTGGATCGCCATGCAGGTACTGCGGCATCGCGGGGGAGCTCTAATACCGGGCGCCGGCTGGAGACTTTTTCCGATGTGCCTTTTTGCCTTGATGGTGACATCATCTCATCTGTGGCTGTTAACACAGCCTATGATGATGAGGTTTTGACTATGGATCGCCGTGACTTCTTCAGGCGTGGGGCTGCCTCGCTGAAAAAGGCCGTTACGGAAGGAGTCAAAACTGGCATTAACACACAGGCGGAGCGCTGGATTCGCCCGCCTTATGCTCTGGATGAGCTGGACTTTCTACTCACCTGCAACCGCTGCGGAGCCTGCATCGACGCCTGTCCCCACCATGTCATCTTCTCCCTGCCTCTCAGAAGCGGCATCAAGGCGGCCGGCACCCCTGCACTGGATCTTCTGCACAGGGGTTGCCATTTATGTACGGACTGGCCCTGCGTCACGGCATGTGAACCTGCTGCGCTATTCCGGCCTCCCGCCGATCATGACGAAGCTCCTGTTTCCTTGCCGGATATCGCTACAGCCCGAATCGAAACCGGACAATGTTTACCGTATCAGGGGCCTGAGTGTGGCGCTTGTCAGGGATCCTGTCCGATACCTGAAGCCATGGTATGGAAACTGGGGAAACCCCGGATTGATCCGGAACATTGTGTGGGTTGCGGCCTGTGCCGTGAAGCATGTGTTGTGGAAAACAAGGCCATCAGCATGCATTCAAAATATAAAGGATAAATCTGTTGGGTGGCATAGCCCTGGGAAAAGCTATTCCATTCCGGAATCACGCAGAAAGGTTCCGAGCTTCTTATCCTCATCAATAATATGATTAATAAGCCACCCACTCAGGTAATCAGCAACTTCTACCTTTTCAATCCAGGGCTGCTGGAAGTGAAGGGATTTTAGCACCTGCTGTGAATCCTGCATATCTTCAATCTGCTGAATAAGAAGATCGTGTAATTTCTTGTGATGCTCATATTCCGGATAGTGATGACTTTGCATGAATTCTTCTTCTGTTCGAAAATGCACAATTGTCTGCCGGATAAGACTGGAAAAGATATGATCCATCTCTTTAATATCTTCATGCCCCAGAAACATCTTGTAAAGCTTGCCGGCTGTGGTAAACAGTCCCCTGTGCTGTTCATCTATCTTGTGAATGTTAACCAGATAGTCATCAATCCAGATATAATTGGGGGGAATTGATTCACAACTGTCCATGTTATCCGGTGTCTACCAAAATTGACATTGGGGAAAAATGACATTGATCAATTTTATACGGTTTTACGTGAATGATGAATGACTATATAGTGCGAATTTTCAGGCAATGGGAGGAAGGTTGACTATCGAGCAAGCCTATATGGTATTAAGAAATGTGCCGCTGTTCAGGGAGATGGATGAAGAACATCTGAGATATATCGCTGAGCATGCCCATTTTCTTACCCTGGAAAAAGATCAGTTTGTATTCCACAAAGGGGATACGTGCAGGGGCTTTTATATTGTCGTTCAGGGTAACATCAAGATTTCCTTTCTTTCCATGGAGGGAAAGGAACATGTGGCACGCATTGTTGTGCCCGGCCAGACATTCGCTGAAGCCATGGCGTTCCTGAAGAAACCAAGTCCGGCAACCGTTCAGGCCATGACACGGGCCAAGGTTTTATTACTTCCCAGTGACGTCATATTCAAATGCATTAACGAAAGCCCCGCCTGCGCCTGCAGCATGCTGGCCGGCTTAAGCCGACGCCTGCATCTTCTGGTCACGGAACTGGAGTCCGTCACGCTTAATTCGAGTCAGCAACGCATTATCGGATTTTTACTCCAGCATATTCAAACA
Source organism: uncultured Zetaproteobacteria bacterium (assembly GCA_964548425.1). GTDB lineage: Bacteria > Pseudomonadota > Zetaproteobacteria > Mariprofundales > Mariprofundaceae > JAUZQZ01. The sequence continues at coordinate 6,730 of CAZJRL010000058.1, forward strand.
GAAGCGGACAAAATGAACAAAACGCAAATTAAGCTGGAAATAAACAAGTCAACGATTGCAGCACACCTGAACCTGACTCCGGAAACACTCTCCAGAATTTTGCATCAACTCAGTGACAAAGGGCTTATCAGCGTCCGTGGCAAAATCATTCAGATTAACGATATAGAAAAACTGCGTTCCCTCTAAAAACATTTACATCATATCCATTGGATCCACATCCACCCGCATACGCACGCCGGGAGGAATGGTTATCCGTGATAATAGCGGTGCAAGACTCCATGGCAGGTGACTTCGCGTTGCATCCCGAAGCACCAGTTCAAAGCGGTAACGTGTAGCAATGCGCTCTATCGCGCATGGCATGGGGCCCATGCACTGTCCGATTTTCGATATGTGAGCAGCGCATGCCTGCGCTACGCGTTCAGCCGCCTGCATGGCCGGAGCACTGCGCGTGGCCGAAAAAATAATACGGACCCAACGCGCAAACGGTGGATAATTCAGTGTTTCTCTCAAGGAAAGCTCGGTCTCCAGTGTGTTGCGTGCCTGCTCACTGCCAATACGGGAAAGCCATTGGGCTTCAGGGTTTCGGGTTTGAACCATAACCCGCCCCGGCTCCCCGCCCCGCCCCGTGCGTCCCACCACCTGTGTAATCTGCTGCCACCAGCGCTCACCGGCACGAAAATCCGGCAACCCGAGACCCAGATCGGCATTGACCACCCCGACCAGGGCGACATTGGGGAAATGGTGTCCCTTGACCAGCATCTGTGTGCCAACCAGACAATCCAGCTTACCTGATGAGAAATCTCTTAATACCCGCATCAGGCGGGCTTCGTTGCGCACGGCGTCACGATCCAGCCTGGCCATGCGTAAATCCGGCAGGGCGGCGGCCAACTGTTCCTCCACCTTTTCAGTTCCTTCACCCAGCGGTAACAATGCATCCTCACCGCAGTGTTCGCATGTGACCGGGACATGGCGGGAAAAACCACAGGCATGACAGCGCAACTGCCTGTCTCGCCGGTGCAGCGTCAGCCTGAAGGAACAGGCCGGGCACTCCGGCACGTCGCCACAGGCCGTGCAGATGAGCGCCGGTGCATAGCCGCGCCGGTTCAGATACAGGATGGATTGAAGACCCCGCTCCTGTGTATCCCGGAGTAAGGCTAGCAGCGGATCGGACAAGGCCGCTTCCACACCCCGCATATCCACACTTTCAATCGCCGGGGCAGGATGCGGCGCAATACGCTCAGGCAGCTCCAGCAGTTGATAGCGGCCATTCTTTGCCTGACGCCAGCTCTCCAGAGCGGGTGTCGCGCTGCCCAGAATGACGGGAACATCCAGTTCCTGCGCCAGTAATACGGCCAAGTCCCGGGCATGGTAATGCATACCTTCCTGTTGCTTGAATGATGTGTCGTGCTCCTCGTCCACCACAATCATGGAACAGCGTGGCAGCGGAAGAAAGAGTGCGGAGCGGGTGCCAACGAGGACTTCCACATCCGCCAAATCTCGCCGAACCTGCAGACGCTGAATGTCTGAAAGACCCGAATGCCATACGGCGACCCGATGAAAGCGAGCGCCAAGACGCGCCAGCCACTGTGGCGTCAGGCCGATTTCGGGAACGAGAATGAGCACCTGACCACCTGCGTTAACCCTTTGCCGGGCAGCCTGAAGATAGACCTCTGTTTTACCGGAACCCGTGCATCCAAACAGCAGGAATGGCGTAAATCCCGTTGTATGACTGATCGTATCCAGTGCCTGTTGTTGTGCGGGAAATAAATGTTCGGGAACCGGTTCGGCAGGCATGGCCGGGAGTAAAAAGGGGACAGTTTCACTTTTTCGTCCCGAAGAAAGTAAACTGTCCCCTTTCTTACTCCGGTTAAACACTTCCGCCAGATGACCAGCCTCCACGGCCTGCCGAAGACGGTGATAAAACCCGCTGGCGGGTAACTTCTTGCGCAATGTTGCGGCGGATAGTGTTTTGCGATGGGCAAACGCCTGCATCAGTTCATTGTCCGACAGGGAAAGGGCTGCCGCATCCATACAATGCCAGCGACGTTTATCTTCATGGCCGGCCCATGCAAATGCTGTCTCGGCACATTCCCCCGGTGCGGCTACATAATAACGGCACGCCCGCTTAAGCCATTGAATGCGCCGGGAGTCATACAACGGCAGGGCATCCAGGCAGTCGATAACGGTTTTGAGTTCAACACCGTTATCAACAGAGGGCGTATCCGCCAGCCGCCAGACCACACCCTGCCTCCTGCCACGTCCGAAGGGCACATGGACACGCATACCCGGTTGTGGTCCACCCAGCCACTCCGGCCACTGGTAGGTAAAGGTTTTATTCAGCGGCGCAAAGACCGCGACCTCAACTAAAAAAGGGGACGCTACCCCTGGCTCTTTCCCGGAGTAGTCAGCCTCCTCTTTTTTATATGGTAAATTATTCAGTGAATGGAGGTGCCAACGACAGGGTTGTTGCCGGCGGCTGTCATGCCCTGAAACTCCGGTACAATGACTTTAAGTGTATGACGTACAAGATCAGTG
>CAZJRL010000059.1:0-9126 GCA_964548425.1 uncultured Zetaproteobacteria bacterium
TTACTGCAAGGTTGATCATAATGTTGTGGATGATGCTACGCTGCGTTCAGCGGTTGACCCGGACTCTTGAATAACAGAATCAAAAACATTCACCGCAGAGTACGCAAAGGAATGCGGAGGAAAGAGAAATACATTGTTATTCCTGGATCGGGAGCCGCAACGCGGTTTGAGGCGCTATTCATAAATCGTGCAGGTTAGCTGTCGACGGAGAGGGGTGAAACATGATTGAAAAGGGATTTGAGTGGATACTGTGGAACAGCCGCTTTGTCGTGATTCTTGCGGTTGTTTCCTCATTGGTGGGGATGGTGCTTCTATTTGTCATGGCGGCGGAGAATATGCTGCATCTGGGCTGGCAGTTTATTGAGATGACTTTTATGGGTGTTGAACATCCCGGATATCATATTGAGGCGGTAGGCCAGATCATTTCTGCTGTGGATGATTTTCTCCTCGGCACCGTCCTGCTGATTTTCAGCCTTGGCCTGTATGAACTGTTCATCAGTAAAATTGATATCGCCCAGGAGGATGAAAACGCCAGCAACATCCTGATGATTAACAACCTCGATGATTTAAAGGATCGTCTGGCCAAGGTCGTACTGATGATTCTTGTTGTGGCGTTCTTCAAGAACGTGTTGCATGTTACCTTCGATAACCCGTTAAATATCCTGTATATGGGTGGTGGCATTCTGATGGTATCGCTGGCGATTTATTTTACGCATAAATCCGGGAAACATTAACTTATGAGGCTCTTATGCGTTTTGTGACAGGCGCTTTACCCAGGACCCTGTCCAGCTGAGAACGAAGAACGCACATAATGCCAGCACTACGGTTGCGCCCGATGGCCAATCCAGTATGTATGAAAGGAATAAACCTGTCCATGTGCCGGTGAGTGACACACACAGGCTGATGATCCAGAGTCTGAACAGTCCATGTCCCCAAAACCATGCTGTGGCAGCCGGCAGGACGAGGAGTCCCGTCGTCAGTACAATACCGGAGAGGCGGACGCAAATGACGACGGTTAGGCCCACCATGGCGAACAACAGCAGACGATAGAGATGAACCGCCATACCGGATGCCGCTGCCGTGGTGGGGTCAAAAGCGATACTCCACCACGGACGCGCAGCCCATATCAGGCTGATCATCACTATGCCGCTGCCCCACATCAACCAATATTGATCATACTCTGAAACGGTAAGGATATTGCCGAATAGAAGTCCGAATATATCGACTTCATATTTGCTTGCCGTGGAGAGAAGCACAATGCCCAGCGCCATGGCGCCGGCAAACAACACGCCTGTTCCCGCATCTTCATTCAGGCCGCGATGGCGTGGCATGGATGCCAGCATCAGGGAGACAATCACCGCTGTCGCCGCGGCCGTGGGCAGCAGCGGCAGCGACAGCACCACGGCCAGTCCCAACCCTGCCAGGGTGGAATGAGAAACGCCTACGGCCAGGAATGCCAGCCGGTGTGCCAGAATCATCACCGACATGCCGGATGCGACAATGGCAATCAGTGTTGATGGAAACAGGGCGGCCCGCATGACTTCACTGGTCAGAAATCCGCTCATGATTTCATCTGTCCATAACAGCCGATACAGTGTGAATCATGCGCTACAACGTGCATGTGATCGCCATACATGGAATGCCATACTTCTTCCGGAATGGTTTCCCCGTGCATGGCATGGTGATGGATGCGGGTGTTCAGGCATGCAACGGAATCTACATAGCCGCTGATCGCGGCAATATCGTGCTCAACCATCACGATCGCCACTTTCCGTTTATCGCACAGACGGCGGAGCAGGCTGTAAAGTAATTCCTGAGCATGCGTATCCAGAGCGGCAGCGGGTTCATCCAGCAGCAGCAATCGGGGAGATGCAACCAGCGCACGGGCCAGGCGCACCCGCTGTTGTTGGCCACCGGAGAGATATCTGTAGTCTTTCCCGGCAAGTTCTTCCGTGTCCGTCAGGGCCAGTGCCTGTTCCACTTTTGGCTGGTGCGCGGAGATATGCCATAATGGGGTTGCGTATGAAGCAAGACCCATGGCCACAACATCGCGTACACGCAGTGGCAATACAGGTGGTGTTTCCTGTTTCTGGCTTAAAAAACCTGTTTGAGCCAGTAATTTCCGCTGAGTAAAACGGGACAGGTTCTTGCCGAACAGATGAATGTGTCCGGAGGCCGGTTTTATCAGCCCGGCAATCACGTGTAATAACGTGCTTTTCCCGGCGCCATTCGGTCCGACAATACCAAGAAAGTGGCCGGGTTCCACAGTGAGATTGATATCGTCGAGAATCCATTGCCCGGGGTGACCCGCATAGACATGATTGAGCTGGATAGCCGGGGTGCTCATACGGTGAGGCGCGCCAGATTGTCTTGCATGAGTTGCACCCATGTCATACCGCATGTTCCCAGCGTATCCAGCTGAAGAACCGGCTTGTTCCCGTCATGCCGGGATAGCCAGACAAGTCCCCGGTTGGAATGGCGCATGTCGCCCCACAGAAGGATGCCCGGACGGGTTTTTATCAGATGAAGCGCGTGTTCAAGCTTCCGGGGGCGGATGCTTCCATGCTGACGGGGTTCGAGCACTTCCCATACCGGTACGTTGAAGTGTTCGCACAGTCTGCGCCATGCCGGGTGTTGCATAATCACGCCGTGCTCCCGAACGGATGCCAGTGCCAGTGCCCAGGCTCTTTCCATGTTATCGCAGATATGGAGCGCCCGTTTCAGCGATTGTGCAATCGCCTGTCTGCGGCCAGGTTCCATTTCCTGTAATTTTTTTGCCAGAGAGGGGAGAATGCGCCTGACTTCCGAAGGTAGCAACCAGGCATGATCCCTTTTTGGCCATAAATCCATCTGGCGCACTGATATGGAAAGACCTGGCCAGTTGCCGTCATCCCGGCTGGCTCGAACCAATAAATCCGCCTGTTTAAGCTGCTGCACCTGTTTTGGAGTAAGCTGGAAATGATGTGCATCAGCACCCGGGGGAAGCAGACAGTGGACATCAGCTTTTGTATCCAGCATGGATACCAGCCCGGCCAGTGGTGGCAGCGTAGTGATAATGACAGCATATGCTGTGCCTGGTGTTATGGCACAAAGTAATAGTCCTGTAACACATGAAAAAAAACGGTAAAATCGTTTCTTGTAGCGTATCATGGCAAGGTTTGATGGTGGCGGGGTATTCATGAAAAGCGCATGCTATGGGACGCGCAGACACCCCGCAATGGAAGGGAGGAAAAAGGATGCTGTCATCAGAATATTTTCAGTATCGATGGGGCTGCTATAAAGCCATTCTGAATCGTGGCGAATATCCGGCCGGCTGCTGCAATGTGGATGTGCGGAAGTTGCCATTACGCATGGCAGGTGAGGATGCGACTGAATATATTCCTTACGCCCTGCATTCCGGGACCATAAGGGAATTGATCATGCCTGTGCGAAGGCTGCAGGAATATATGGTTCGCTACATAGTCAACGGGGAGAAAGTATCTGCCCACCAGTTACCGCAACCGGATGCTGTCTCCCGGGCCATGATCCAGCATTTGCGCAGACATTTTCCCCACCTTCCCGTACATTTATTGCATCACTGGTGTGCGGACGAACAGGGAGGGGCTGGTCTGTACCGGGTTCTGAACGGGTTATGGCAGCAGTCATGGAAACAAAGCCATGAGGATAGTGCGCCATGGAGCCAGGCGGTAAATATTCTCATTCTGAAACTGCTACGGTCTGCCATTGGGCAATTACCTGATGAATATGCAGAGCAAACAGACCATGCCATGATAAGCGTGCTTGGTGGCATGTACCTCTGGGCGGTGCAGGGGTTTCTGAAAAAGAATGTTGAAGGCGTACTTGATGTAACCCGTGCCTTGATTTGTGATGCCATGCTTGTTCCGGTAACACCCATGGCCTTTTCCCAGCGTCAGCCTGAGGATGCACTGCTGGGCGATACACGCCACATTATTGGTGCCTATGGCCTTGAACCGGACATTATTCCACGTATGCGGGAATTATGTTCCGGCATGGAACCTGGACATGAAGGGGATGTGCTGTCGCTGCTGGGGCAGGATCGCATGGATGATCATTTACTTAAACGCAGCTGGGCAAGACTTTCGATCAGGGATATGGCGGAAAAGAGCGGACAGGGAGGATGGATGCAGTTCGCATTGGATGCCAGGCGTCTTGATCAGCTACTGGCCGTATCCGGCAAGGCAGGGAAGGAATTGATAAAGCCGCTACAGTCCCTGCATGCGCATCCTTTTGCCGCATGGCTGCTGGATCAGGTTGATGGTGGGCGCACGTCCGGCAATGGTTCCCCATGGCGGCACGATAATGTAACACTTAAAGCTTTTCAGGTGTTTGATGAAGATGTGAAGGTGGAACTGGCCAGACGCCAGGCTGAATGCCGCTGGCAGAACAGGCGGGATGATCTGGCTGGTGCGGGACGCGGTTCCGAGGCTGACCTGGCGCTGGAAAAGGCATACAGGGAAGGGGATATTGTTTTTCCACAAACTGATTCCAGCCAGTCTCTGCATTGCAGTAAAGGGGTTTCCTCCAGACAGGCATGTCTGCGCGTGGAATGGTCAAATTATCTTACAGGCATGGCAAGGCTGCATGGCCCGGGCATGCAGGATTTTATGGAGCAGTCATTTTCAACCGGTATCTTACATGTTCTTGCAGGTGGGGATGGAGTTTTTCTGGATGACTTTAGTGCATCAGGATGTTTGTTGCGTGGTCCTGTTGCCCCTCTCATACGGGTAGGGATTGCCATTCGCGACCAGTTATGGGGCTGGTATCAGGATATGATGGAAAACGGTCAGGAAGGTCATATGCCGCCGATACCTATGTGCATAGCTATGACCGAACACTGGCACTTTGCCCGACAGCAGCACGAGATATTTGGCGATCGACACGTTGCCTTCAGCCCGGGGCTCATGCAAGTAGCTTCAGGCGTGTCGCGGGACGATGGTCTGGGGCAACTGATTGCCTGCCGTGATCGTAAGGAGGGTCTCGTTTCTCTGGGGAATGTACGCGTTGAGTCTGTAGGTGTTGATGCCGATAACCGGGTCAGGATGTTATACAATAACGGGTTTGCCATGACCACCCCGGTGTTGACGGCGTTGATCTCGTCCATCCGCCATAAAGCCGATATACGCGAATATCATGTGGATACGGCCAGTGCCGGAAAAGTATTACGGGATTACCGGCTGCCGGATGGCTCTTTTGATCTTATTATTATTGGTATCAGGGGAGGAGAAGAACCCCCGCTATTTATTGTTCGCGTTGGCAAGACCTGCCTGGGCGGTATTGATATCGAGATATATGAGGTTCTTGATCCGGCGACCGAGGCTGTACGTTTGATTACCGAAGAAGGCGTGCCCCGGTGGGGGCATCACAATGAATCTTCGCCTTCGGCCATGCAAGGTTAGGGAACCTCTGATACGGGTTCGCCCTGTTCCGGTTCTGCCCGACGCCGCGGTATGGCTGAAGGGTTGTCAACTGCCAAAGCGACTGGCTGTCGGATTCTCAGGTGGTGTTGATTCCACGGCTCTGCTGCTATCCCTGTACGAAACAGGGCATGAGGTTATTGCATGGCATGTTGATCACGGATGGCGGGATGATTCGGCGAGAGATGCGGATATTCTTGGCAGGCAGCTGAATGCCTGGGGCATTGAATTTTACAGTGCCAAAATTGATATTCCGCCCACAAGAAATCGTGAAGCGGCGGCGAGAAATGCCCGGTATGCACAATTTTTGCATTGGTCCGGAATGCAGCGAATCAGGACCCTCTGTCTGGCGCATCACCGGGACGACCAGGCCGAAACTGTTTGTATGCGTATGTTGCAGGGGTCAGGCGTAGCCGGTTGTACGGGTATGAAGTATGAACGCAAACTGAATCATCTGCGGATTATCAGGCCATTGTTGCAAGTGCCAAAGTCAGTATTACAGACAACGCTGCGCCAGGCAGGTATTGACTGGCTGGAGGATGTGAGTAACCAGGATACGACGCTGATGCGGAACCATATCCGCCATGATCTTTTTCCGGGTATGCGGAAGGCCGGTGTCGACCCGGCAACCCTGTTTGGCCGATGGCAACAACAGGCATCCCGTCTTGTCAGGTTGCTGGATGTGCAGGCAAGCGTAGCCGGAATCCGGAAGAGAAACGGTATAGTCAGCGTGTCATGGAATGTCTGGCGGGAAATGCCCGGCCCTGTAAGGGCCAGTGTGTTACAACGCATGATGGCGGTACTCTTTGGTGAGGGCGTTGTACTGGGCCGGCGCCATATTAAGTTGGCTGAGGCATGGTTGCAAAAAGGCGGGCAGGGAGGAATTGACCTGTCCCGTTGCCGCCTGTCACATCAGGGTGAAAGCTTGCATCTTTCCGCGGCAGGAGTGAGTCTGCATCGGTAAATACTATTCATCATGGCTTCATCTTTACTGTCTTATTCTGTTGGCCGTAATGTTGTGATGTAAGTCATTGATTTTCGTGCCCATTCATCTGACTGTGCGTTGCATGCAGATAGTGGACGCTCTGATGCCTTCTTGTGAAGTCATCATGTGTAACGCTTGAAATACCAGCTACAACATCCTATAGAGCATGGTAGTGGCAGGGAAAAAATGAAATATATCAGATGAAAGGATTGCGATTAAATGGGTAAAAATATTCTCTTATGGCTGGTGATCGGGATTACCATGGTCAGCCTGTTTAACATGTTTAATCCGCCGATGCGGCAGGGTGAAGGCATGTCATACTCCTCCTTTGTGGAAAAGGTTGATGGCGGCATGGTGGAGACAGCCAGAATCAAGGGACACGAGGTCAGCGGACAATACCGTAACCTGCAGGGGGATTTGCACACCTATCAGGTGACGGTGCCGGATGATCCCAGCCTGACCCGGCGTATGATTGAACATCATGTGGAAGTGGATGTGAGCAAGCCGGATGAGGTGCCGTTTTTCCTGTCCGTACTGATTTCCTGGTTTCCGATGTTGCTGTTGATTGCGGTGTGGGTGTTTTTCATGCGCCAGATGCAGGGTGGTGGCATGGGAGGACGTGGCGGCGCCATGTCGTTCGGCAAGAGCCGCGCCAAACTGCTGAACGAGGACAAGAAGAACAAGGTTACGTTTGATGACGTAGCAGGTTGTGATGAGGCCAAGCAGGAAGTGACCGAGGTGATCGAATTCCTGCGCGATCCGTCAAAGTTTACCCGCCTGGGTGGCAAGATACCCAAGGGAGTGCTGCTGGTAGGCCCGCCGGGAACCGGCAAGACCCTGCTTGCCAAGGCCATTGCGGGCGAGGCCGAGGTTCCGTTTTTTACTATTTCCGGTTCTGATTTTGTCGAAATGTTTGTTGGCGTTGGCGCATCGCGCGTACGGGACATGTTTGAGCAGGCCAAAAAGAATGCTCCATGTATCGTGTTTATGGATGAAATTGATGCTATGGGACGTCATCGGGGCGCGGGTATTGGCGGCGGTAACGACGAGCGTGAGCAGACGCTGAATCAGTTGCTGGTGGAAATGGACGGGTTTGAGGCCAATGAGGGCGTGATTCTGATTGCAGCTACCAACCGTCCCGACGTGCTCGATCCGGCATTGCTCAGGCCAGGGCGTTTTGACCGGCAGGTGGTGGTACCACGTCCGGATCTGAATGGCCGTGAGGAGATACTGCGCGTGCATATGAAACAGGTTCCGTTGTCCAGTGATGTGGATGTGAAGGTGCTGGCACGTGGTACGCCGGGGTTCTCCGGCGCTGATCTGGCCAATCTGGTGAATGAAGCAGCACTGAATGCCGCACGGTATGGTGCGGACAGTGTGGCTAAGTCTGATTTTGAAACAGCCAAGGACAAGGTGATGATGGGCACCGAACGCCGCTCCATGCTACTTTCGGACGATCAGAAGAAGACCACGGCCTACCATGAGGGCGGCCACACCCTGGTAGCCAAGAATCTGGAACACGCCGATCCGGTGCACAAGGTCAGTATTATTCCGCGCGGCATGGCGCTCGGTGTCACCTTGCAGTTGCCGAAAGAGGATAAATATAATCATGACCGTGAATATCTGGAAGATCAGATTGCCATTATGATGGGAGGCCGCTTGGGCGAGGAACTGGTGCTGGGTCAGATGACTACCGGTGCATCCAATGATTTTGAGCGCGCTACCGGGCTTGCCCGCAATATGGTGACGATGTGGGGGATGACGGATACGATGGGTCCGATGGTATACGGCGAGAAGGAAGCTGAGTTGTTCCTTGGCCGTGAAGTGACGCGGACGCAGAATATTTCCGAAAAGACATCGCAACAGATTGATATTGAAGTGCGCAAGCTGATTGACAAGAATTATGCTCGCGCCAGGAAGATTCTTGAGGATCACATGGAGCAGTTACATTTTCTGGCGAATGCACTGATTGAGTATGAAACGCTTGAGGATACTGAAATTGATCAGGTCATGGCGGGTAAGAAGCTGATCCGTACCGAAAAGAAAGACAAAAAAAAGCCCAAACCGCCGGAGCACCCAAGTGCGTCTGCACCTGAAACCGATGGACATGTGCCGTCGAAGGGGGCCGGCCAGGAAGCCTAGCTGATATTGATTGATTTTGCCGGCAGGCAATGTATGGACGGTTGGGGGCGCTAAATGGCGCCCCCAATTCATTTCCGGATGGTGGCAAATCTGAAACTCCAATTCCAATGGAAGATTGAAGGGAGAAGGACTTGATCAAAATCATGGGAGGTTGTTCATAGCCCGTGGCGGGTTATTTGCCATATTGACGGTAATGATGTGGCAGCTTCAAGCGGGATGGCACACTGGCATTTCCCCCCCCCTCATTCTTCAAATGTTTCTCTTTCCTTGTTGCTTTACAAACATATCGACCTATTATGTGTACATAAAAGGAGGCTCTTTATGCATCGTGTGAATGTTCGGGAGGCGAGAGAGAGTATCAGTCGGTTGTTGGCTGAAGTGGAACGCGGCGAAGAAGTTGTTATTTCCCGCCATGGTAAACCGGTTGCCCGTTTGGCACAGCTTGAAAGAGAACCCCGTTTTTCAAACCGCTCGGATTTCAGGGCGAGTTTGCCATCAGGCAGGATCAGTTCGGTTGATCTGATGCGCAAGATAAGAGATGAAGAGCGTTATTAGTGGACTACT
>CAZJRL010000060.1:0-2596 GCA_964548425.1 uncultured Zetaproteobacteria bacterium
ACCCCTGCCCCACGTTGGCCTTTATGCGTTCACACATGCGCATGCCATGAACCCGAACCCGCCTGACCGCTGGGGCGGTGCGGTAACGGTTTCCGCCAATCAGACGAAGGGCGCGACCCAGTGGGTGTTGCCGGGGCCGCGGGCACTGGACCCGGCCGTGTTCGGCACGCCGGATCATCCGGCCATGTGGAACCAGGCGCCATTCCCGCTGATCGGCATCTCGCCGAAGATGCGTCAGTCCATGAATGGCAAGTACACCATTGTCGATCATGCCACGCCATTCTCCAACTGGCGGGCCATTGGCACCGGTGATCTGCATATGAATCTTACCGACCTCACGGCTATTGATGGCGCTACGACCAAAGACAAGATTGATTTCGTGGCCACATTCGAATCGCCGGACAAGATGCACGGCTACAAAGTGGTGGTGAAGAAGGCCATGGCGCACGGGTTCGGTTATCCGAGCTTTGGCGGCGTCGTGACCGATCATCTGATGCACGGCGGTACCGGTATCGGCACGTCACTGATGCCGACCATGTACACCTACGCCACATTTTGGGGCATCGGTGATATCTATGTGGATGGCCGCCTGACCAATCCGAACCAGATTGTACACATGATGGTGACGGAAGGCGTGCGCGGTAAACACTGGAAGCTGGGTGTGGACGGAGACATCCGTGGCGAGGGCGTGGTGCTGCATCTGATGGTGCCGCCGTACAAGGCCACCCCCAAAGGTCCGGTGATGGCGCCACTGCGTTCCGGCTACATTCCCTTCCCCGAGATCAAGAAACGCATGATGAAGATCAAGGCCATGGTCATGAAGATGCCGCCCGAGAAGCAGAAGATGATGATGCCGAAGCTGATGGCAACCAAGGCATTGATGATGAAGACGAAGAAGCATGTGCAGGCGATGATGGCTGAAGGCAAGATGTTCGGTCAGCCGTTCTTCCATGTCATGTTCGGCAACGTCAAATATACGGTGAAGCACCGTTAAACCGGACGTTGCACGCACAAATACTGGCTGCCGGGACTTCCTTCCTCCCCATCCCGCACCCGGCGGCCAGTCTTTTTTTGTTAACGATAACGCATGCAAGGAGAATGGTATGAAAGGAACAAATTCCGGGAGATTGTTAGTTGCGGGGATGGCGGTTCTCGGCATGTATTCCAGTGCATTTGCGTATGATGGAGATGGAGGAGATAAAGTATCCGGATCTGTTGCATCTATTACGGAGGAAGACATCGAATACAGCCCGGAAGAGCAGACCGTGCATGTCGGCCAACTGATTCGGGTGGAGAACAAGGATCCCTTTGAACACAAATCACGTGTAACCCTGCAGCACGAAGGCGGCGGATTGGGTCACATCGCGCTCAAGGATCACCTGGATAAGCCGGGTGTATCTTACACCTTCAAACTGGACAAGCCGGGCACCTATGAAATCCGCTGTTTGCTGCATGATGGCATGACCGCAACCATTAAGGCGATCAAGTAACTTTTTGCGTTTCAGGAATTGGGTGAATTCTACAGGTGCTCACGGGTTGCCTGCTTTCCTATTGATGTAGATTTTGCCGGCAACGATGGCAATAATGCCGGCGCTGGTTTCGCTAATACCGGTTTTATACAAGTGTCCGCCCGGATAGCGCCGTTCTCCTCCGTTCCGGATGGTTCGTGCCCGGTTCCATCTTTGGACCGGCACGGCGGACGGCATTCAAATTGCAAGGCGGAGTGAACTTCTCATTTTGACGGGCCATTGCAAAAATAGTTCTTTTCTTATTCGTGGGTTGTAAGCAGCGGACTTTTTTCTCGACTGTAGAAGCAGAAATATTTGAAGGCAGGGGAATGTGCATTGTTTCAGACGCTGGATGGACTGAGGGTTCCATCGCTTTCCGTGGATCAGATGCGTGAAGCAGATCGCATTGCCATGGAAGAGGTCGGTCCACCCCTGTTGCAGATGATGGAAAATGCGGGTTCCATACTGGCCGAATTCTCTTGCGAGCAATGGCCTCGCGGCGTGCGTGTGGGGCCTGTCGTGGTGCTGGCGGGTGCGGGTTACAATGGCGGTGGCGGTATCTGTGCTGCCTATCATCTTCTATGTCAGGGAGCCAATATTCGGGTATGTCTGGGTTGTGACGAATCCCGGCTGAAGAAAATGACGGCCAAACAGTTGGCGCGTTTTCGCGAGGCGGGAGGTTTGGTGATTGACGCAGCGGATGTGCTGGATTCAACCCCTTTTCTTGTCATTGATGCCCTGATTGGTTACGGACTACATGGCGCTCCGTATGGATTGACTGCAGAACTTATTTACTGGACCAATGTTTGCGCCGCTCCGGTGCTGTCACTGGATGTACCCTCGGGCCTGAATGCGGATTCGGGGATACTTTCTCATGATACGGCATCGCATCCATGTATCCGGGCCACGAAAACATTGACACTGGCACTGCCAAAGCAGGGATTGACCGCAGCATGTACGGGAGAGTTATGGTTAGCGGATATCGGTATTCCGGAAAGTATATTCAAAAAACTGGGGATTGATGTGGAGTCGCCTTTTGCCGGAACGGCCAAGATACGGCTTAATATCCACATGGATTCACCTGTATT
>CAZJRL010000060.1:2696-9099 GCA_964548425.1 uncultured Zetaproteobacteria bacterium
CTACTCTTTGGCAATATCGCGTAGTGCATCGCGGATAAGTTCGCGGTCTTTTTGCGGTAGTTCGACCTTGAATGTGCCGTTGTTTCTGCGAACACGGGCCAGAACATCGTGAAGCAGGTGAATCTCCTTTTTACAGTTGCGGCACGAATGACACATGAGCAGATGCAAGCGAAAGCGAAGCCATTCACTCAGGGTCAAACTGCGTTCGCATGCATCTGAGGCGAGGCTGCTTGCCAGTTTGCAGGCTTTATTGCCGGTCATATCGCTACCCTCATTACTGAAGAGTTATGCATTTCCAAACCATGTTTTCTCCAGACATTTCCGCAAGGCAAGTCTTGCCCGGTGCATAATAACGTGCAGATTGGTCGTGCTAATACTGCAAGCCTTACAAATATCCTCCGTATCCTCACCCATTAATTCACGCAGGGAAAACACATGCCGGTGCTGTTCAGGGAGTTTGGCGATACAGGTATGCAAGGTTTGCAGAAATTCATGGTTGCTGCTTAACTGCTCCGGATTGTCTGTCCATTCGCGAACAGGTTGCCGCCACTGGCCGTTGGCGTTAAAAAAAACTGATGTCGGGTCTGTTTCAAGATGGTTGGCAAGGTTCCGGTCACGAATCTGTTTGCGTACATAATCGGTAATCTTGTGTTTAAGAATACCGACCAGCCATGTGCGTATGGATGAATCACCGCGAAAATTCTTTTGGGCTTTCCATGCGGCAATCAATGTTTCCTGCACCATATCGCGTGCGATTTCTTCATTGCTCAGGCGAAACAGCGCGTAGCGGTATAGATAATCGCCATATAGTGTAAGCCATTCCTCGGTATTTCCCACTCCGGGCTGACCATTGGATTCTCTATGGTCCACTGGTTCCTTCCTGCTCATGCCGCCATCCTGCCATAGCCGGTTCGGTCTATCCATGTCAGTAATATGCATGGATTTCGACCAAGCTCAGGCCTGCCCTTTACACACAAGCCGCGCCGGGGAAAAACGGGGACAGGTTACTTTCTTCCCCGGCGGAGCCGGAGATCGGGAAAAGTGAAACTATCCCCCGTTTTCCCCTGGCTTGTGCGTAAAGGGCAGATCCAGGCCTTGCGCCGGAGACGGTTGTAGGCTACTTAAGAAGCAGAGAGGTGAAACGACAGGAGATGCAACGCGAAATTGTGGTGATATCCGGTTGGCGCAGCCCGTTAGGCAAGGCCGGCGGCGCGTTTGCCCGGATGACGGCTGTTGATCTGGGCGTAGCGGTGGTGCGTGAAGTCATTGCGCGTTCGCCGGTATCTGCAGCCATGCTGGACGCCGTCATCATTGGTAACGTGATTCAGCCCGCGGAGGCAGCCAATGTTGCGCGTGTCATTGCTCTGGAAGCCGGGGTGCCGCGGCTCATTCCTGCGCATACGGTGCATCGTAATTGTGCTTCGGGTATGCAGGCGGTGACGGATGCGGCGGAAAAGATTCTTCTTGGCCGTGCAAATGTGGTGCTGGCAGGTGGCGTGGAATCCATGACGCATGCACCGCTGTTGTTTCATGACCATTTCCGTGAAGCAATGGAGACACTGCAAAAGGCGCGTGACTGGTCTTCCAGGGCAAAGGCGGTACTAAAGGTGGCGAAAGCGCCATGGAAACCGCGTATCAGTTTACTGGAAGGTCTGACTGATCCCACCGTGCACCTGAACATGGGGCAGACCGCCGAAGTGCTGGCGCGGGAGTTCAGCCTTACCCGCAAGGCACAGGACGAGCTCTCGGTGATGAGTCACCGGCGGGCGGACGAGGCGTGGAAAAGTGGATGGTATGATGGTGAGGTGGTGCGTGTATTTTCACCGCCGGATTATGCACCGGTGTATCGGGATGAAGGCATTCGTGGCGGGCAGAGTATGGAAGCGTTAGCGAAACTGAAGCCCGTGTTTGACCGGTCGCTGGGAACGGTGACCGCGGGCAACAGTTCGCAGATTACTGATGGGGCAGCCATGCTGATTCTGACGCATCGCGAAAAAGCAGAGGCCGAAGGCTGGCCTGTTCTCGGCTACCTCCATGACTGGGCCTATTCCGGATGTGACCCGGCGCGCATGGGTCTGGGCCCTGTATTTTGTACACAAGAGCTGCTCTCAGCCCATGGATTAAGTATGCAGAATATTACAAGAATGGAAATCAACGAGGCATTTGCGTCGCAGACACTGGCCTGTCTGAAGGCAATGAGTTCCAGGCATTTTTACCGGAAACATTTCGCCGGTAAAACCCCAATGGGTGCACCGGATAAAGATAAACTCAATGTCCATGGTGGCGCCATTGCCATGGGGCATCCGGTCGGGATGAGTGGCGCACGCCTGATTTTAACCTTGCTGCGTCAGCTAAAACATGAAACAGGTGGTGGGTTGGGGGTGGCGACGTTGTGCGTGGGCGGCGGACAGGGTGGAGCGGCGCTGGTCGGGAGTGATCCATGGAAGTCGTAAGTTTATCAAGGAAACAGGATGTCGTACGATTATGTTTCGCGCGCAAGGACCGTTCCGTCAATGTGCTCGATGAGACCTGCATGGCGCAGTTGGGCACCCATCTGGCCGCGCTGGAAAAGGAGACGCCGGCATTGCTGATTATCGAAAGCAGCATGCCCGGGTGTTTCATTGCCGGTGCTGACCTGGATGTCATTGCAGCGGTTGATGATGCGGATGAAGCCGAACGGCTGGCTGAACGCGGCCAGTCGCTGTTCCGCCGCATTGAGGATTTAACGTGTCCTTCTGTTGCCGTGGTGAACGGCGCATGCATGGGAGGCGGACTGGAACTGGCTCTGGCCTGTGATCATTTGATCGCCGTGCATGGCGACAAAACACGTCTGGCATTGCCCGAGATTAAAATCGGCATTCATCCGGGTTTTGGCGGTTGTGTGCGTTTACCCAGGCGTATCGGCTGGCTGACGGCAACGGATATGATCCTGACCGGCCGTTCTGTGGATGCGAAGAAAGCGAAACGGACGGGGCTGGCCGATGTCGCCTGCCATGCCGAGCAGGTAGAGGCCGCGATTATGCATTGTGCGGCGCGTGGCAAGGTTAAACGGAAGGGTATGAACCCGTGGTGGATACGACTGTGGCCAGCCAGAGTGTTGTTTTTCCAGCAGGTCAGGAAGCGCGCGCTATCCCGATTCAAACATCTCGATATTGAACGAGCCTATCCGGCCATTCCGGCAGTGATCCGGTTGCTGCAAGAAATTGTGGGGGAACACGAGGGTCAGGCTTATGCCCGTGAAGCTGAATCGCTGGGCAGGCTGGCGATTACGCCCACCTGCAAGAATCTGATTCATGTGTTTCATCTTGGGGAGGGGTTGAAGAAACAGGAAGCAGCCAGGAGGGGCAAGAAATATGTGGAACACATCGACCACGCTGCAGTGTTTGGCGCCGGTGTCATGGGTAGCGGCATCGGCTGGGTGGCGACAAAATCAACTGATGTAGATGTACATGATGTGGCCCCCGAGGCCTTGTCGCGCGGCATGAAAGCCCTGTCACGCCTTGCCAGACATGACGCCAAACGCATGAGACGGATACGGCCCGTTCTGGATCGCAGTGGGCTGGCTGATTCGCAGGTGGTGATTGAGGCTGTGCTGGAGGATATAAAAATCAAGAATGCCTTGTGGCGGGATATTGAATCACAGGTTGGACAGGGTGCCTTGCTGCTGAGCAACACATCCTCCCTGTCGGTGAGTAATATGCAGAAGGCAGTCAGGCGTCCCGGGCGCATGGCCGGTATGCACTTCTTTAATCCTGCACCGAAGATGCCGTTGGTGGAGGTGGTGGCAGGCGCAAAAACAACAAAGAAGACGCTGGAAACGGTTGCCGCACTGGCGGCAGAATGGGGAAAATATCCGGTTATTGTAGCCGACAGACCGGGATTTCTGGTGAACCGGTGCCTGATGCCGTATATGGCAGCGGCACTTTATTTACTTGAAAAAGGGCAGAAGCCGGAGCATGTGGATGGTGCGCTTAAGCATTTCGGCATGCCGATGGGTGCGATTGAACTGGCCGACCGGGTTGGGCTGGATATCTGCCGCCACGTAGGTGATCACCTTGCACGTGCACTTGGCACACAT
The DNA here is from genome assembly GCA_964548425.1 of uncultured Zetaproteobacteria bacterium. Taxonomy (GTDB): domain Bacteria; phylum Pseudomonadota; class Zetaproteobacteria; order Mariprofundales; family Mariprofundaceae; genus JAUZQZ01. The sequence goes on from CAZJRL010000060.1 coordinate 6,775, forward strand.
CAGGCTTTGCCCGAATGGTTTTCCGCGATGGTGGATGACGGTTTGCTGGGCGAGAAGTCCGGTTCCGGATTCTTTACATACACGGATGGTAAACGTGGCAATTTGAATCCTGATCTCGGTCAGTATATAGGGACTTCCAAAGATTCCCGGCAGGAAGGCACAGCCGCTGATTTGGGTGGCGAGACACAGGCTATGGAAGATGACGCTATCATCGATGCATGTCTGCTACCCATGCTGACCGAGGCGCTGACCTGCCTGCATGAGCAGGTCGTGGATGACCCGGCGCACCTGGATGCGGCGATGATCTTCGGTATCGGATTTCCACCGTTCCGTGGTGGTTTGCTGCATTGTTTTGCCACGCAGGACATGAAGGACCTGCAAGAGCGTATGACAAAGCTTGGGCTCAAACCTGAAGGTGGTCTCAAGGTTTTGGAGCATGCGTGATTGTCCCGGGAGAAAGTATGCACGGAAGGTGGAATGCCTTTCCGATTTGCTGTTTGAATCTCCGGATGCATGGGCGAATTCGCCCATGCTGGGATACCGTGAGCATGATCAATGGCATTGGCTTACACGCGCCGAGGTGCAGCAAAGGGTTCGCCGCGTGGCGGCATGGCTCTATAACACGGGTGTGCGGCGGGGCGACCGGGTGGGGATTCTCGGGCATAACAGTCCCGAGTGGTGTATTGCTGATTTTTCCATATTGAGAATTGGCGCGGTTACTGTGCCTGCCTATTTTACCGATCCGCCCGAGGCGGTTCGGTATGTGTTTGAGGATGCAGGCTGTAAACTGATTCTGGTGGAGCCGGGTGAGCAACAGGCCAAGCTGGATGCCTCCAGGGCGCCTGTATTTATATTACGCGATGATACTTCCCCCGGTCAGAAAAATATAAATTTGAAGCGTATCAGTCGGGATGCTTCACTGGATGAAGCGATTGATGTGGAAAAGCCAGGGCGGGATGATCTGGCAACGCTGATTTATACATCGGGAACCACGGGCAATCCCAAAGGTGTGATGTTGACACATGGGAATCTTCTGTCCGATGTTAAAGCTGAGCTGGACGTGGTACCCGTGTTTCCTGATGATGTATTTTTGTCTTTCCTGCCTGTTTCACATGCTTTTGAGCGGAATGTAGGGCATTTCCTTCCCGTGGCCAGTGGGGCCGGCATCGCCTATGCGGAAGATATTACCACGCTGATGCGCGATATTCCGGAAGTAGAACCGACCATTATGATTTCCGTGCCACGATTGTATGAAAAAATCTATGCCGGTGTGCATGAGAAGCTGGCGCATGCGTCAGCCATCAAACGTAAATTATTCGATATGGCCCAGAAACTGGGTGCGGAGAATTTTGAACTGAAACAGCGGGGAAGCGGCCTTTCCAGCGGCAAGACTCTTGTCTTTAACGTGCTGGATCATCTCGTACATGGGAAACTGCGTGTAAAACTGGGAGGCAGATTGCGCCTGTTTATTTCCGGCGGTGCGGCCTTGCATCCGGAGATTGCAAGGTTCCTGCTGGCCGCCGGTATTACGGTTTGCCCGGGTTATGGTCTTTCCGAAACATCGCCCGTTATCACCGTAAACCCGGAACATAAAATAAAACCTTCAACCGTCGGTCCGGCACTACCGGGCGTGGAATTAAAAACGGATGAATGTGGTGAACTGCTGGTACGTGGCCCCATGGTGATGCAGGGCTACTGGAACAAACCGGACGAGACTGCGGCGGTGCTTGACAAGGATGGCTGGCTGCATACGGGTGATCTGGTTGAAATGGATGCGGATGGCTATGTGCGCATCGTGGATCGAAAAAAGGAATTGATGATCCTGTCCAATGGCGAGAATGTGCCGCCTGCCCGCGTGGAGAAGCGCCTGGCCATTGACCCCTGTGTGTTGCAGGCGATGGTGGCGGGTGATCAGAAGCCATACCTGACAGCACTGCTTGTACCGGATGAGGCACAGTTGAACGCAGTATGGCGCCGCGAAAAGAAACGCTCGTTGCCGCAGGGTTGGCGGGAGCATGCCGATGTGCACCAGTGGTTGCTCGAGCGCATGCATCAGTGCTGTCATGAATTGCCGAGCTTTATGCAGGTGAAGGATTTTGTCTTTGTGGCTGATGAGTGGACGCAGACTGCGGGAATGCTTACTCCCACGCTCAAGTTTAAGCGGCGCAGGATTCTGGCACAGCACCAGGCCGAGATTGATGTGATGTATGCGGGTTAACCCTGTTGTGCTCAAACTTTGCGGTTCTTTTTATGAAGTATCCAGCCTTACATGACAATAAGCGAAAAGGGGATGCTGACACCCAGTGATATGCCAAAATCCTGCGT
>CAZJRL010000061.1:0-8537 GCA_964548425.1 uncultured Zetaproteobacteria bacterium
AACCGCTGAACGCAGCGTAGCATCATCCACAACATTATGATCAACCTTGCAGTAAGCAACCTGCTCGTCCGCAAATATTTCAACTTCAGCTACGCCGTCAATGGACAACAACCGCTGGCGCAATACATCCGCATCCTTATCTCCCAAAACTTCAATATGCAACATGCGCGTGGCTACATGACGAGGAGGCGCCATGGCCAGAGCCACGATGAACCACAATGCCAGAAGTCCCGCAATCACCAGAAAAGCCTGAGCCTCGTTATGTCGGGCCGGAATGTACAGAAACCCGCCCAGCACGCCGCCAACAAAAGCGCCAAAGAATTCACAGGTATTATATACGCCTACCGCTGTCCCCTTGGCCGCCGCGGGCGCAATTTTTGAAATTAATGATGGCAACGTGGCTTCCAGCGTGTTGAACCCGACAAAGAACAAGAATAGCGATACAGCGATAACCATCAGTGATGTTTCCCATAATGCCATTCCTATCTGAGCCGCTGCGAGCATGGCAATAGATAACACAAACACCTGCTTCATTTTTCGCCTGGATTCCGCAACGATCACCAGGGGAACCATCAAAATAAAAGATCCGCCCATCACCGGCAGGTACAGTTTCCATTGTGCGCTCACGGCCAGCAAAAGATGTGCAGGATCCATCAACAGCATTGGCAAAATCACAAACATGGCCGTCAATGCCGCATGCAACACAAACACCCCGAAATCCAGCCGCAGCAACTCCCCGTTGGTCAGCACCCGCCTCAGCATGCCTGCTGTCATCTCGGCATCCCGATGATGTGTCTGATGCTTCGGATCAGGCACAACAAGGTACAGGAACAAAATGCTGGCAAGCGAGAGAATCGCTGTCAGCCAGAAGATGCCGGGCACGCCCATGAGGTGTCCGAGGACAGGCCCTGCCACCATGGAAATCATAAAGGACACACCAATGGTCATACCGATCATCGCCATGGCTTTGGTACGGTGTTCTTCCCGTGTGAGATCGGCCACCAGCGCAATTATGGCGGCGGCAACCGCCCCTGAACCCTGGATCACCCGGCCAATCAACACACCGGTAATGGAATCAGACGTGGCGGCAATCACACTGCCGATAGCAAACAGCAACATGCCCGCCGCAATCACCGGTTTGCGCCCGATTCTGTCGGATAGCATGCCGAAGGGAATCTGCAACAATGCCTGGGTCAGACCATATGCACCCAGAGCGATACCCACCAGCATCGGATGCTCGGCAGCACCCGAAAGACCGTGTGCATAGGGAGAGAATACAGGCAGTATAAGGAATAATCCCAGCATACGCAGTCCAAAGATAGTAGCCAGCGATATGGCGGATTTGCGTTCCTCCGGTGTCATGGATTCAGCCCTGGCCTGTTCTCGGCTCATATAAGAAATCTCCTTTAATCATGCGGGCCAATTACCCATTCCCTCGCGTATCAATTCCGGCACATCACCACACAAGTCAACCACGGTGGTTGGAATAACACCCCCCCAGCCCGCATCAAGTACCAGCATATCCAGGCCCTTCAGGCGAAGAATAAATTCTTCCGGGTCAACGGCTGCATCGCCCCCGTCAGGAAAGAGCAGCGTGGTGGCCAGCAGAGGTTCATTCAACTCCTGCAGAAGCGCCCGGCATACGGCATGCTGTGGAATACGAATACCTACGTCCCGGCGTTTACCAAAAATACGTCTGGGAAGCTTTGAGTTGGCAGGAAGAATAAACGTGTACGGTCCCGGAAGACAACGCCTGAGCATCCGGTGCGCATCATTATCCATACGCACATAATGTGCGGCCTGTGACAAATCCATACATGCCAGAGACCACCAGTGCTGCCTGTCCAGTTGCCGCAAACGGCGTATATCCGAAAGCGCCCCGGCTGCATCGGGCAAAGCCATCAATGCATAGGTTGTTTCCGTCGGGGCAACCACCGGAAGTCCCTGACGCATATATTCAGCAGCATGTCTGATGAGCCTCGCCTGAGGATGTCCCGGATGCAGTCTTAAGCGTTCAAACACCGTCAAAATACCGGTAGTAAATCCTTCAGTTTCTGTCGAATCTGATCGACCGGCTGCTCAGGAGTCTGTGCCGGAGACGCCGTTTCATCTTGTGTCGGCTTTCCTGCAGCAGGAGTACCCCGTAAAATGCCTTTAAGAATACCCTTTAACCCGCCTTTTCCACCTTTGAAAATTTCCTTAATATTTCCGACATTACCCATTAATGTCCTGATATCCATTTCCACTTTTACTCTGGGGTCATCCAGAGGACCTTTGATGCGGAGAGGGATGACCAATCCCTTTCTTGCTGCTGCGGTATCACCCTGTCCCGCCAGACTTCCTACCAGACGGGGCTTGACATGGTAGTCTATATCCTTGGCGGAAAGATTAATCTTTCCGTACCCTGTGAGGCGAAACAGGGGGGAAGCCATGAACAGATCATCATTGCTTGCCACGCCGTTTTTAATCTTGAAACTTCCGGAAAGTTGTGAAAAATCCGTCTGTTTTTGGCCTCTCTGTTGCCCAGGCGCAGTGATATGACGCAATGTCCCCGCAATATCAAACCCTCTGATCATCCCATCGCGCAACAAAACATTCCCCGTGCCATTCAGACGACGCATTGCCGTTTCCGGTAGCAGACCTGAACCATTCAACTTTGTATCCATCTGCATAATTCCGGAAAGCATATCCGTGCCCGCCAGAGCCTTGAGTACCGGCTTTACCTGCACGCCACGTATTTTTACCGATTCGGTCCAACGGACAGGATAACGAGCTACATCCATGCTGGCTTTCTCGCTCACCTGGCCTCCGGCCAGTTCAAACCGGAAAGGATCCAGATTGAATGCGCCATGCCTGCCGACAACCGTGGCATGCAGATGCGCCAGATCAAGACCATGCAAAAACAAATGCTCCACCTGCAACCCGGTAGTAACACGCCATGATTTCATAAAGCGCAAATCCGGCTCTTTGACTGTGTCTGTGCCGGCCATTCCGGTATCGGCAGGAATATTTACAGCTTGTGGCTGACCAATCCGTGCACCAGCGGCGTTGGCATTCCTGCTTCCCGTGAGTTGTTGACCAAGTCTTGCGCCTTCAGCATAGGCGTCAGATATCATCTGAATATTCAGGACATCGTTTACTGATGTTTGATTTTGAGTATAGCTCCTTTCCGGCTGAGGCAACCACGGGTCAATATGCAGGTTCCGGGATGCAATCCGGAACCGGGCAACAGGTTCGGGGCCAAACCGGATACCCCCGGATGCCTGGACAAGCTCTTCATTCAGGATTAATTGTACATCCCGGAACTCTACATGCTTCATATCTCCCGCAGCCAACAGTCCCAGCTTAACCTTCGCCCAGGGAGCGGGATGCGCGGCATACAAAGCCTGCAAACCCGGCACCCATGCCGATAACAGATCACGCCTCAATGCCGGCGTATTCATACGTACCTGATACTGCAAGCGATGTCCGATACCGCGTACGGAACCTGTCATCTTCACCGCCCTCTCTCCATCTATGCGCATCACCACATGATCAAGTTTCATGCGATCCGGTTTCGGCATTTCAATCTTCCACGCCACATCTGCTTCATGTGCGCCATGCAGTACAAATTTGCCAGCCGTTACACGCAGACCATCCGGCCTCTGTTCAACCCTGGTATCCACCGCCAATGTACCCGCGCCCAGTTGAGACAAAGCTGGAATAAAAGCTGCAAGCTTCTCAATCGCAATGGATTTGACATGTATATCAGCCTGCAGCGGTAATTTCCCTGCACTGAATTTAGCCAAATCCCCCAAGGGCCCTACTTCCGCTTTCATCGAAAAAGTATCGCCCGAGAGTTCCCCCGAGACCTGTGCATGCACCGGGTGATCGAGTTGTACGTCATCTACCCTGACGTCAAGTTCGCTTAAGACAACATCACTCCCTGAACGGCTATCCCGATAATGCACCTCACCATCCATCATCTGCAGGGATCGGGCCGTCAAAACAATCAGGGAAGCGCTACTGTCCGGTTTTCCGGAGGCCTGCGCCCTGTTCTTGCCACTCTCCGGCACCTTTTCCTTCGAAGTGGAAAATAAATCTTCCCAGTTTCCCGCCCCGCTGGCATCACGTTCCAGCAACAGCTTCGGACCATCCAGTACAAAGCGTTCGATTTCGATCCTTTTACGCAGCAAGGGTAGTAATGCCAGACGGAGATCCAGACTTTTAACCTGCAAAAAATCTGTATTTGAAAAACCCTGACGGTTGGCTATGTGCACATCATCAACGCGCACACCCACCCATGGAAAAAATGAGGCGTGCAATTCCCCCATATTAATCTTTCGCCCCGTTGCCTGTTCAGCCTGCTCAAGAAGCAGCCCCTTGTAGTGGTTTGCATCGATAAAGAATGGGGCAGCAAGCAATGCCACCGCCAGAAGAACAAGAAGAACCAGACTGTATTTGACGGTTTTTTTAACGAGTTTATTCATGGGGCTATCGTGGATGATGCAGCTTTATGCCGCAAGGGTGGAAAATACGCCATCAACGCATCACAATCGAAGAGAATCAGATGATGATCTGTCATGAACTGTCGGAAGAAAAAACTTTTTTTCCGCCCTGACCGGTTTTGCCGGAAACTTTGTTTATATCGCCGGATTTCAATGCCGGCGCCTTCCACGCATTTGGGGGACGTTTTACCTGCCAGACAAGGCTTTTATCCACCGCCAGCACTTCCGGTGCCTGCCCGGGGCGCACATAAGTGGAAATCAGATCACTGCCCTGCTTGCCGACTGTCAGGGTAAACAGCACGGTGTTTGTCTGATTTAGCAAAACAAGTTTTACACCTTTGCTCATTCCCAGGGCGTCATCATGCGTATGCGTATGCGTAACCACACGGATGACGCGCATGCTGGCCAGATCATCCAGTAACTTCCGCACCGATTCGCTATTGGCACGCACATCCGGCAAACCCGCCAGCAACCATGTTCCATCCTTTTCCTTCAAATGAACATGTACTCCGGATGCAAGCGTCAGCTCCATAGCGGAAACCTTCGAGGCATCCGGAACCGCCAGGGCCGCATGCATCTGTGGTGCAAGCGCAGGCTGTGAAAACCGCCATACAGACCAGCCCATCAGGATCAGAAACACCATCCACACAGATGCACGTTTCAAATCATGGCCTCCAGAGAACGCAATCTGTGCCAGCGCCACAGACCGGTGAGTACGATCAGCAGTGGTAAACCAAACATCCACAGCCCCTTGTACATGCTACGCCCAGCCTTCGTCAGCATGGCTAACGGGCGTTGAATCACACCGCGTGAACGCAGATCAATCAATCCCTCATTACCAGCCAGCCAGTCCAGCGAATTGAGTGCAAACACAAGATTGCCACCGCTCATGAACTGGTCATCCAGCAAGGCACGGCTGCCCGCCACAAGCACGCGTACATGTTCCGTTCTGGCGATATGTTCTCCCGTGACAGGTGCGTTCTCTGGCGGTGAAGCAAATGCGGATTCAGCGGCACCCTGTTCAGCCAGTACCAGATTTACCTGCCTGCGCGTTAAGCCATCAAACCGTTTGCTCATGGGCACCAGCGGATCAACATCATAAGGCGGGCCTTCCTGCACGGACGCCATGGCGGATGATGCCAGCAATACATCACCCTGTGGTCTCTTGCCGCTCCATGCCAGTGGTGAAACAAAAGGCACGGATACTGTTTGCAGTCCACGCGTGACCGGGTTCGTCTTGTCCAGGTCATCCACTTCCGGAACAAAGGGATAATCCACCACACTGTTGAACACGAACATGCCACGCTGCTGGTTGACGTTGATACGCGCCGCCCGCGGATCCATCACCAGCCCCGGCTCCACGGTAATACCAAAGTCCTTCAGCCATACATTGGCTTTGGCATCCACGTTGCGTACCATAAACCCCCGGTCAAGCTGTGGATCAGCATTACCGGCAAGGATGAGTAAACCCCGGCCTGACATGCGAAACTGATCCAGCACATAGCGTTCGATTCTGGACGGAGGCTTGTCAAATCCCGCGACAATCAGCGCCCTGATATCCTTACCAATCGCCTTTTTATCCGGCTCTACCGTCACCAGTTCATAATCCTCGGAGATATTTTGACTGAATGCCTGCAAGCGCATGGCCCCTCTGGCACCAAACCCGTCCACCAGACCGATCTTCACGCGCCCCTTGCCGGTCAATTTTTTGATCTTTCCCGTCAACAGATATTCGAACCCCTGCTCGGCACGCACCACGGGAATCGTCTCCTTTTTATCCAGATATTCGACCACTACAGCCACATATCCCTGTTTCACCTGTGCCTGATCATTTTCGATAACCTGCACCTGCACTCTGGGGATATTTAGTGCAGTTAGCGACGCCGCGACATTGGAATCATCCGCCGGATCCACCATTTCAAAACCCACATTGCCGTGCGATGCCTCGTGGTAGGAACGCAGCATGTCCGCGACAAAGCGCCTTAACTGACCATAGGGTTGCGGCAAGTCCCGCGTAATATAGGCGCGGATCGTGACCGGTTCTTCAAGCTTGTCCAGAACAGCCCGCGTGGAATCGGATAATGTGTACATATGATTCCCGGTCATGTCCCAACGCAGGTTGAGTGCGCTTGCAGCCATGCTAATAGCCACGGCTGCCAGCAGCCCCGTCAGTAGCCCCAGCCACGCCTTCCGGCGAATGCCTTTCCTGCGATCCATTGTAGACATTACCTCCACCTCCGGCGTTCAAGCTGAAAGTGCGCAGCGATCAGAAATACCCAGCACAGGGACAACAGAAATACGATATCCTCCATATATATCACGCCACGTAACATGCTCTGATAATGAGAAAGGGGACTGATTATATACAGGACATTCTGCATGGCAGGAGAGAACAGCGGCGCAGCCTGTGCCAGCAGAAATACGGCTAGCAATATGGAAAATCCCAGCACATAAGCCACCACGGCATTATGGGTCAATGAAGATGCAAAAATGCAGGCGGCCACATACGCTGCGATAAGTAGGCACGCCGCCATATAGGATGCAGCAATCTGTCCGCCATCGATATTACCCAGCATCGCCAGCGTCAGGGGATAAAGTAGCGTGAAACCCAGTAACACCGTCATCTGCAATAATACTGCCAGATATTTCCCGGCTACGATTTGTATGGTGCTGACCGGCAGGGTAGCCAATAGTTCAAAGGTTCCGCTGTGCTTTTCTTCGGCCAGCGCCCGCATGCTCACGGCGGGAATAAAGAACATCAGCAACACGGGTAAAATAGAAAAAAAACTCCGCATCTCCGCCTGCCCCATCAAAAACAGGCGATTGCCAAAGAAAAAACCGGAAGCCAGCAGGAAAGCCACCGCGATCACATACCCCAGCGGCGTATCCACGGCTGTACGCCATTCCTTCCAGACAAGAGCGAAAACCGGCTTCATGTCCGATCCTCCTTCGTCAGGCGATGAAACACATCTTCCAGACTGGCCTGTTCGCGCCGCATTTCCACAATCGTACAACCGCATGCTACGGCTGCATGAAATGCAGCCTCAGCCAGTTCCGTTCCGCTGTCCCTGTAGCGAAGCTGTAACCGCTCCTCTTCATCCGCCTCCAGAACCGTCCCTTCAATGTCCGGCAATGTCTTCTCCAGCTTCTCCAGCAAAGCCTGTGCATCTCCTTTGATGACCACTTCCACCCTGCTTCCACCCTGAATGCGACTGGCCAGTTCACTCGCTGTTCCCAGTTCAATCAATCGTCCCCTGTCGATAATCATCACACGGTCACACACGGCCTCCACCTCGGACAACACATGTGATGACAACAACACGGTTTTTTCCGCCCCCAGATCACGAATCAACTGACGAATTTCAAGAATCTGGTTCGGATCAAGCCCCGTAGTCGGCTCATCCAGAATCAGGCATGGCGGATCGTGCAACATGGCCGCAGCCAGACCTGTGCGCTGTCTGAATCCCTTGGAAAGTTCACTGATACGGCGATGCATGACCGTCTCCAGACCACACATCCGCTCTATTTCACCGATACGATCATTCAGCGTAGCAACAGGAATACAGTGCATACGGCCGGTAAAGCGAAGATAGGAGGCCACATGCATATCACTGTATGAGGGTGCATTCTCCGGTAGATAACCAATCTTCCTGCGAATGGCCACGCCAGCGTCATCGAGAGAAATCCCGTCTATGATAGCCGTGCCCGTACTGGGTGGAAGAAAACAGCTCAGCATCTTCATCGTGGTGGATTTACCCGCCCCGTTCGGGCCCAGAAGCCCCATCACCTCGCCACGTTTTATATGAAAGCTTAAATCCTGCACCGCAGGCTGATTCCCGTAATAGCGGGTTAGGGATTTCGATTGAATCATGTCGCCACATTGTAAATTGAAGATCGCCGTGGTCAATCCGTATTGCTGCATCTGAAGATCAACTTGCCAATGATAGATGCTGATTTTTACATTTCAGGTGCTATCATTCGCCACAGTAAATCGAATGGGGCCGTAGCTCAGTTGGGAGAGCGTTACGTTCGCAATGTAAAGGTCGTCGG
>CAZJRL010000062.1:0-8458 GCA_964548425.1 uncultured Zetaproteobacteria bacterium
TGTGTGTTATGCTCCTCGGGTGCGGGAAAGATCATTTGCCAGCCCACCAGTACAACCATGGACAGTACGAACGCCAGAATCATGTTGCGTTGTTCCATGTTTATATCTCCTTGGCTTTATGAGTAAAGAAACGCTGCCGTTTCTCCGGAACCGGATCATATCTTCCTTTGGCAAAGGGATGACAGCGCAACAAACGCAAGACAGCCAGCCACAGGCCATAGATGGCCCCAAAACGTTCAACGGCTTCCAGCGCATAGCGGGAACAGGTAGGCTGGTGAATACAACGCGGCGGCAGCAAAGGGGAAATCAGGTATTGATAAATCCGGATTAAACCAAGTAACAGATATTTCATCCCCGACCCCTGCGAATGTGTCTCACAATTTGTTTCAACCCCTGAGCCATATCACGGTTGACATCCTTTATCTGTTTCCAGCTACATAAGGGGATAACCAGCACATCCATACTTTCGTGCCGGACATTACTCAATCGAAAACATTCGCGCAATTGCCGTTTCAACCGATTTCTCCGCACGGCATTACCGTATTTACGGGAAACAGCCAATCCCAATCTGGCATGTTGCATAGCACTGACTCGATATATCAACCGCAAATTTCCACTGTTCAGTCTGCGCCCCTGGCGCAATTCTGAAAAGTCCGCTTTCGAACGAAGTCGAAATCGCGGGGAAAACCTGTTCTTCAGGCGCTCAGGCGCTTGCGTCCCTTGGCACGGCGGCGATTGATGATCGCGCGTCCGGATCGGGTTGCCATACGGGCGCGGAAACCATGTGTGCGGGCACGGCGAATCCGGCTGGGTTTGAACGTGAAACTCATGTTCTTCTCCTTGGTTCAAAAAGGTTGCGAATAGTAGGTTCACACATGCTTCTGTCAAGTTAACCTGCACTATCCATGAATCGCCGTGATGATTGACGGATGACCTTTTGCTTTCTCTTTCGTAAGATGGGGCGATGGGGAACAAACAAGGGAAAGTTGACTGGCAGGTTATTCTGGATGCATTAGCTGAAGAAGTACCCGCTGCACGCTTTGATGCATGGATCAGACCCATCCATGCCAGCGTTGAAGGTCAGAGACTTGTTTTGAGCGTACCCAGTCGTTTTTTCCTGGATAATCTGAAGGATCACCATGAACAATTTATTCGTCAACTGGTTAAGGAACATTTCAGCGCCAATATCAATGTAGATTTCCGCGTAGACCCCTCTCTTTCTCTAAAGCCTTCTCCTGTTACCAGGGCAGCACATTCCGTCTCCGCACAAGTGGATGGGTTTATTGACCCGCGTTTTACTTTTACCAACTTTGTTGTCGGCCCAAGCAATGAATTTTGCCATGCTGCCTGCCGCGCTGTCTCTGATCAGCCCGGCATTGTTTACAATCCGCTTTACCTGTACGGAGGCGTAGGTCTGGGTAAAACGCATTTAATCAATGCCGTAGCCAATGAATTACTGGAAAAAAATCACGTCGCGATTGCCTACCGGACCAGCGAGCGATTTACCAATGAGCTGATTCTGGCTATCCGTAATGGCAGTACGCAGCAATTCAGGGATCGTTATCGCAAGGTGGATGTGCTCATTATTGATGATGTACAGTTTATTGCCGGCAAGGCCAGTACGCAGGAAGAGTTCTTCCATACATTCAATGCACTGTATGAAGTGCAGAAACAAATTATCCTGACATCAGATCGCCCTCCGCGTGAAATGAACCACTTGCAGGAGCGTTTGAAATCACGTTTCGGGTGTGGCCTGGTTGCGGATATTCAACCACCATCACTGGAAACCCGTCAGGCTATTTTAACCAGCAAGGCGAAACTGGCCGGAATACGTCTTCCGGATGATGTCACCACACTTCTTGCCACCCGAATTACCAATAATGTACGTGAACTGGAAGGGGCACTCACACGCCTGACCGCCCATGCCACACTGACCAATCGTACGATTGATATAGACTTCTCACATCATGTTTTACGTGATTTATTGCATGAAGAGGTCAAGGTTGTTTCCGTTGAAGATATTCAGAAATATGTGGCGAATTATTACAATATCCGAATACAGGATATGCGATCCAAGAAACGGAGTCGTAACATCGCATTTCCCCGTCAGGTTGCTATGTATTGCTGTAAAGTAATAACCCGTCATTCCCTTCCTGAAATCGGGGAATATTTTGGTGGTAAGGATCATACTACAGTGCTTTATGCCGCACGAAAAATTGATGCCTTACAACAAAAAGATGAAGGGTTCAGAAATGAAATTACACGTATACTTAAACTTCTCAAGGGTTGATTGCCATCAATGGTCATGTATACATTCGGTATAACAACTGTTTATTCTGTGGATAATATGGGTATATCATTCATACAATGTTCCCTGTCTATAAATGGCGGGACTTACCCTCAATTTTCCCGTATTATTCATGACCTTATGCACAGGCGCATTCATAGTTAAGGTGCTGTAAACATATATGTTTTTTTCTTATTCACACTATACACAAACACTATGACGATTACTAATTATTTGATATAAACAGGATATTCATAACAGGAGAACAATATGCACATCACGCTCTCACGTTCAGATATGTTTCAGGCAATTCAGCGTTGTCAGAATATCGTTGAGCGAAAACACACGATTCCGATTCTGTCCAATATTCTTCTAAGTGCTGATAGTGATAAGCTAATGATGACGGCTACTGACCTTGAGGTTGGAATTCGAACACAGGGACCGGCCGTTATACACCAGGAAGGTCGTACTACGGTAGCTGCCCGTAAGCTGTTTGAAGTTCTCAAGGAAATGGATGCCGATGCGGATATTGATATAGAACTTGATGACACTTTTTTGAATATAAAAAGCGGGCGATCAAGATTCCGTCTGACTACGATGCCGGCAGATGATTTTCCGGATGTGCGGGAAGATAAGGAAAGTTCATCCATCCACATGGATGGATCGGACCTTGCAGCGATGATTACTACAACCGGTTTTGCCATGTCCAATGATGAAACAAGAAAATATTTGACCGGGACATTGTTCGAGGTTGATGAGCAGGGACGCCTGAATCTGGCGGCTACGGATGGCCACCGGCTGGCGATGACCCGTGTTTCACTGGAGCAGAAAGTGAGTGCAAGTCAGAATATCGTTCCCCGTAAAGCTGTGGTGGAGATACGTAAATTGTGCGAGGATGTTCCTGGTCAGGTAACATTGAGCATGAGTGATCGGCAAATTCGTCTGACGGCAGGTCCGAACAGCCTGACATCCAAACTGATTGATGCCCGTTTTCCCAGTTATGAAGATGTTATTCCGGCCAATCATTCACAGGTTGCAATTGCGGATCGAAATAAACTCGACTTGATATTAAGACGAATCATGATTGTGGCGAATGAGTTTACACATGATGTGCGGCTTCAAGTTAAACCGGGAGAGCTGGTTGTTTCTTCCCATAATACCGATCAGGAACAGGCCGAGGAGATCCTTGAACTGGAATATGACGGGCCGGAAACGGAGATTGGATTTAATGCGCGTTATATTCGTGATGTACTGGGCGTGATGCATGGTAGTACGGTGAGAATCAGTTTTAAGGATGGGCTTTCTCCGGCTTTACTGAAGGAAGAAGAGGATAGCGCCGCAACTTTTGTTATTATGCCCATGAGAATATAGCCTGGGTACTACATGCAAGGAATTGAAACGCCTGCACGTTGCGTGCCTGTGAGTTCCCCATTGCTATTACAGGAAATGAGTGCTGCTGATCTGCGCTGTCATCATCAGGTGCAGTGGCAATGTACGCCTGGGCTTAATATGGTGATGGGTGAAAACGGCAGCGGTAAAACCAGCCTTCTGGAAGCGGTATTCCTGATGGGGCACGGCCGATCATTCAGACAAGCCAGAGATCCGGTGTTATCCCGATGGGAAAGTAAAGGTTTTCTGGTGATCGGGAAATGGAAGCGATATGGACCACTGCATGTAGAAGTTTCCGGAAGGGGAAAGAGTAACCGGATTTACCTGCAGAAACGTCAGATTCAGCGCCGTATGGAGTTGATAGAAACATTACCGGTGCTGGTAGAATCACCCCAGGGGGCAAGACTGGTGGATGGTGTTCCAGGTGAACGCAGGCGTTGGCTGGATCAGATGATGCTCTATTGCCGGCCTGATGTGGCCAGGCATTACCATGCATACCTTCGCTGCCTGATGCAACGAAGCCGGTTATTACGGCGCGGTGGTTTATCTGATGAAATTGAAGTCTGGGAACATCAGATGACGGCACATGGATCAGTCCTGATGCAGGCCCGTGCCGGCTTGGTGGATGATTTGAACAGGATACTGGAGTCCGAACTGCCGTTGAGTGAATCCGGGGTGCGTGTTTCTATTCATTCAACAGCCCCGGCTGAAAAAGATGTATGGTTTAACCGGCTGGTTACCCAGCGCAGGAAAGGGCAGCCTCGGGGTATATTACGCATTGGACCCCATTGTGACCGTATTATGATTGATTATGGAGGAAGGAATATACGTTCCTGTGGTTCGCGCGGGCAGCAGAAACTGGCTGCGGTAGCCATACGGCTGGCGGAGTGTGCCCTGAGAATGCAACACCGTGGATTCATGCCCCTGTTACTGTTAGACGATTGTCTGGAGGCGTTGGACCCATTACGCCAGCAACGATTGTTGGAGCGTCTTGCCGTACATTCCGGTCAGATATTAATGTCAGGACCTTCAGGAACACACATACCCGTGGGTTTTGAAATGAATTGTTATAAATTACCTGATCCGGTTCAAAAGAACCGGGATAAAATGCAGCCTGTAATGGCTGACATGGAGGCAGCAGGATGAATGCACAGACAGAACAGAAATATGGCGCCGACAGTATCAAGGTACTGCGTGGCCTGGATGCTGTGCGCAAACGTCCGGGGATGTATATCGGCGACACCGATGATGGAACGGGATTGCATCATATGGTTTTCGAGGTGGTGGATAATGCGATCGACGAAGCGTTGGCAGGTTTTTGTGATCGTATTGAAGTCATTCTGCATTCCGATGATTCGGTGACGGTGCGCGACAACGGACGCGGCATACCGGTTCATCTCCATTCTGAAGAGGGTGTCTCCGCGGCGGAAGTGATCATGACCGTATTGCATGCCGGCGGTAAGTTTGACAACAACTCATATAAGGTTTCGGGTGGACTGCATGGCGTAGGCGTATCCGTGGTAAACGCCTTGTCCGAGTCTCTGGAGCTGGTGATTCGCCGTCATGGAAAAGTTCATTTCCAGCGCTATGAAGAAGGCGTACCACAGAAGCCAATCAAGGAAATCGGGGAGGCGGAAGGTTCCGGAACAGAGGTCACTTTTCTTCCCAGTCTGAATGTTTTTTCCCATCGGAATTTTTCAATCGATATATTGACAACACGGTTGCGTGAGCTCTCTTTTCTCAACAGCGGCGTACGTATTGAACTCTATGATGAACGTAATGATAACCGGCAGGTGTTTGAATATGATGGTGGAATCACGGCCTTTGTAGAACACCTGAACCGGACACGCACCGTGTTACATCCCGGATGTATTACAATCAGCGGCGAACGTAACGGAACATCACTGGAGCTGGCCATGCAGTGGACGGATGCCTATCAGGAGAATGTCTTTCCCTACACCAATAATATTCCACAGAAGGACGGCGGCACGCATCTGGCAGGGTTCCGGTCGGCACTCACCCGCTGTGTAAATAACTATGCCAATGCGCATGATATGTTGAAGAAACATAAAGTGAGCCTGACCGGGGACGATTGCCGCGAGGGGCTGACAGCCGTGCTCTCGATCAAGGTTCCGGACCCGAAATTTTCTTCGCAGACCAAGGAAAAGCTCGTATCCAGCGAGGTGCGGGCAGTCGTCGAATCCATCATTAATGAGAAATTCTCCGAATGGCTGGAGGAAAACCCGAAGGAAGCCAAACGAGTGGTTGGTAAAACCGTGGAAGCAGCGACGGCGCGGGAAGCGGCACGTAAGGCGCGCGAGTTAACACGGCGCAAAGGCGCGCTGGATATTTCCAACCTGCCGGGAAAGCTGGCTGACTGTCAGGAAAAGGATCCTGCGTCCTGTGAAATCTTCCTGGTGGAGGGTGATTCCGCCGGGGGTTCGGCCAAGCAGGGACGCGCCCGTAAATTTCAGGCCATCCTGCCACTTAAGGGAAAGATCCTGAATGTCGAAAAAGCCCGCTTTGACAAGATGCTGTCCAGTCAGGAAATCGGTACGATGATTACTGCCTTTGGTACAGGTATCGGCAAGGAGGATTTTGATATCTCCAAGCTCCGCTATCACCGCGTGATTATCATGACCGATGCTGATGTAGACGGTTCACATATTCTCACGCTGTTATTGACCTTCTTCTACCGGCAAATGCCTGAACTGATTGAACGCGGACACCTGTATATTGCGCAACCGCCGTTATACCGGGTTTCTCGTGGCAAGAAGGGACGCTATATCTCGACCGATGATGACCTGTTCGAGTTCTTGCTGGAGCATGGTGGACAGAATATGGCCTATCATCCGGCTGAGGCGGAGAAACCGATTACCGGTGAACGCCTGATGACGCTGGTGCGCAGTATTCACCGCCTTAAACAATTGTGCCGGCGGTTGTCGCAACGTATGGATTTACCGGCGCTGAAACTGTTGCTGGAAACCGGTAAACTGGAAATGTCCGCTTTCCGGCACAAAGACCGGCTGGAAACACGCATGCAGGATGTGATTGCTGCTTTTGATAAGGCATCGCGCGTGGACGAGACTATGGAATTTGTGCTGCATGAAGATGCTGAGCAGGGTTGTTGGCAAATAGAATTCAGGCGGCGGGATCATGGCCGTATGATACATTCCAGGCTGGACAAGGATCTGGTGAGCACAAGCGAATACCGTGAAGCACAAACCCTGTGTGCTTCGGTACAACGGGCGGTGGGTGATAGTGCGTATCTCTTCCGTGAGGAAAAGCACTGGCCGGTCAGCCATTACAACGATATCGCCGATGTCATCGAACGCGAGGGGCGCAAGGGGCTTTCCATTCAGCGCTACAAGGGTCTGGGCGAGATGGATCCGGCACAGCTTTGGGAAACGACGATGGATCCGGAAAAACGAACCATGCTTAAAGTTTGTGCCGATGATCTGGTGGCTGCCGATGAAGCCTTTGCTACATTGATGGGAGATGCTGTTGAGCCGCGCCGCAATTTTATTCAGGACAATGCCCTGAAGGTGCGTAATCTGGATGTCTGATTCTTCTCTAAGTCAGCGGAAACAGACGCTGACGTACGCCGATGCCGGCGTAAATATTGATGCCGGAAATGCCTTTGTCAGTCGTATCAGGAATGCGGTGGCTTCCACCACGCGTCCCGAGGTGATTGGCGGGCTGGGCGGTTTTGGAGCGCTATTCAAAGCTGATTTCAGTCAGATGAAGGAACCGGTGCTGGTATCCTCCACCGATGGCGTTGGCACGAAACTGCTGCTGCTTCAGAAACACAATCGTCCGCATGTGGCCGGGATTGATGCCGTAGCCATGTGCGTCAACGACATGGCTGCACAGGCGGCTGAACCATTGTTCTTTCTCGATTACCTGGCTACCGGCAAGCTTGATGACGAGACGCTGGCCGGTGTCGTTGAAGGTATCGCCGAGGCCTGCCGCATTTGCAAATGTTCCCTGATCGGCGGCGAAACTGCCGAAATGCCGGGAATGTATGCGCCGGGGCATTACGATATCGGCGGTTTTTCGGTTGGTGTTGTGGACAAGCTGAAGATCATTGACGGTTCCACCATCGCCGATGGCGATGTGATGCTGGGGATTGCCTCCAGCGGTCCGCACTCCAACGGTTTTTCCCTGATCCGCAAACTTATCGATGTCGGCGATGCGGATATTGAGAACGATACCTTATCCGATGGTTCAAAGGCTGTGGATGGCGTGCTGGCCCCCACCCGCTTATATGTTCCGGCAGTTCATGCTTTGATGCAGGCCGGTGTCACCGTTCACGGATTTTCACACATTACCGGCGGCGGCATGTTCGACAATATCGAGCGAATTCTTCCAGGGAGTCTTGCGGCTACGGTGGATACTTCATCCTGGCCGGTGCCGCCGGTATTCGATTACCTGCTTTCCTTTGCCGATGTGGCGCGCGACGAGCGCTACCGCACCTTCAACATGGGCATCGGTTTTGTCGCCATCCTGCCCGAAGCGGAAGCTACCAAGGCAGAAGTCGTGCTCCACGATGTAGGTGAAGCTGTTTATCGAATCGGTTGTATCCACCAGAGAGAGACTTCTACTGTCACACTAGAGGGATAAAAGTTTGCGGGTGATCTTGGCCAGAGATATGTCGCGCAGGAACAGGTGAAAGATGTGGGTCATACCTATGGTGAGGCGGGGCTAACGATCATCCGGACAGGCATGCAGGAGGAATGGGCGGCAGTGGAATTGCGGCTGTAACTTCAGGGACAGCTCAGA
>CAZJRL010000063.1:0-8439 GCA_964548425.1 uncultured Zetaproteobacteria bacterium
TGTTTACCTGCTTTGTGATTGCCATTGCGGGAATTGCGCAAATTCCCGGTGGAGAACGGGTAACCGCGCTGTTTGAAGGCGCCGAATCGGAGCCGAATACGCTTGGTGGTTATCTGACGTTGATGTTTGCGGTGACACTTGGTTTGTTCCTGAACGAGGCAAACAAGACGAGGCGCTTGCGGTTGGGGGGGCTGTTGATACTCATTCTTCCACCTCTGGCGTTCACGCAATCACGTTCATCCTACCTTGCCTTCATGGTGATGATAGGTTTGTTCATGATCTTCTCCCACCATAAGCGGTTCCTGATTATCATCGGTTTGTCCGCCGTTACCCTGCTTCCTTTCGTACTGCCGGGGGATGTCATCAATCGGGTTCTTTTTACCTTTAGTCAACAAAAACAGGCCGGCCAGATTGCGGTGGGAGGAGTGACGATTGATACATCCACCAGTGCGCGCTTGCATCAATGGGAGGGGGTGTTGACCAGAGATTTTCCAAATCGCCCGCTGCTGGGGGCTGGCGTGACTGGAGCTCAGTTTGTTGACGCGCAGTTTCCGCGTATTTTACTGGAAACCGGGATGATTGGCCTTGTTTTATTTGTCTGGTTATTGCGCCGCATATGGGTGTTGCTCAAGGTATGTCACAGGGAATTGTCTGATGCCAGTCTGAGGGGGATGGCGTTGGGAACCCTGTGTGGTTTCGGCGGATTAATAACCCACGCCATCGGATCCAATACCTTTATTATCGTGCGTATTATGGAACCATTCATGATTCTGGTTGGGTTATCATTGGCTGCATTGCTGATTGAACAGCGAAAAGCCGATGGTGGTTAGAATGGTAGCATCACATGAGAGCACATTCATGAGAATCGTCAAACGCTCTGTTGTGTTGCAAGTGATTCTTCTGGGACTTATGGGATGGATCAATGTGGCATGGGCAGGGTCGCAGGCGATTCAGCATGCCCGTCTGTGGACAGCGCCGGATCATACGCGGCTTGTTTTAGATTTAAGCGGTCCGGTGGAATATCGGGTATTTCGCCTGAAATCACCGGAACGTATCGTGGTGGATATACGCCGGGCATCGTTACACGCCAGGCTGGATGGGCTGATCAGGCAAGATCCGGTGCTGGCTGCGATTCGCTATGGCAAACCAAAAAAAGGGGTGCTGCGGCTGGTGATGGATGTGAAAGAGCACGTTCGTCCCCGATCATTTTTGCTCAAACCCATGCATGGCAAGCCTTATCGTCTGGTCGTGGATCTGATACGCCAGAAGAAAAAAATACACACGACTGTGACTGCTGTGCAAGTGCGTGCACGCAAACAGATTACCATTGCAGTGGATGCCGGGCATGGCGGTGAGGATCCCGGAGCAATCGGTCTGCATGGCGTTAGAGAGAAGGATGTGACGCTGGCGGTTGCCAGGAGGCTGGCCCGTGCGATCAATGCACAAACGGGTATGCGGGCCGTACTGATTCGAAAGGGGGACTATTTTGTTCCGTTAAGCCGGCGTGTGCGGTTGGCGCGTAAGGCCAAGGTGGATGTTATGATTAGTATCCATGCGGATTCTGTAAAGCAGCGAAATGTTGCAGGTGCCAGTGTTTATACCCTGTCCGAAAGAGGAGCATCGGATCATGTAGCCGCGATGCTGGCTAAGAAAGAAAATGCTTCGGACGCTATTGGAGGTGTCAGGCCCGGGGAGGTTCAGGATCCGTTGGTGAGTCGCATCCTCGCGGATCTTATCAAACGCGACAGTCTGAACAGTGCTGAATTACTGGCGGATGAGATGTTGAAGTATATCCGGCGTATTGGACCCATTAAATACAATGTTCCCAAACATGCCCGATTTGTTGTTCTGGGTGCACCGGAAATTCCCAGCGTGCTGGTGGAGCTGGATTATATCTCCAATCCAGGCAGGGAACGGCTGCTGCGTAGCAGCAAGCATCAGAAGCAGTTAGCCATGGCTTTGTTGCAGGCAAGCAAATCTTTCCTGCGACAGCAGGGAAGGTTGCCGGTATCAAAACGACGAGTGCAAATCAAAGCCTCTCGTTTACCAAAATCCTGATTAATCCATGTATATAAGATTATTAGGTTTTTTACAGCCTTACCGGATGCGCGTGGGCATTGCCATGTTCTGCATGGTGATATTGGGTGGAACTACCGCGGCTCTGGCATGGTCCCTGAAACCGGCACTTGATGAAGCATTGTCGGGAAAGAATCCGGACTTGATTTATCTGATTCCGCTTCTGGTTATTGGTTTATATGTCATCAAGGGTGCTGCTTATTATGGACAGGCTTACCTGATGGGCTATGTGGGTCAGAAGGTGATCTATGACCTGCGCAACCGTATTTATGACCATCTGGCCAGGCAGTCGCTGGGTTTTTTCGCACACCGCAAGACAGGCGAGCTGTTGGCGCGTATCAGCTATGATGTCACGCTGGTGCAGGCTGCGGTCAGCACTTCCGTGACCGCTTTGATGCGGGATTCAGTCAGTATTGTTTTTCTACTTGGTGTGGTGTTTTTTCAGGATTGGACACTGGCGCTGATTGCCATGCTGGTTTTTCCACTGGTGATTTATCCCATTGCCCGATTCGGCAGGAAGATGCGGCATGCGAGTTCGGATGGCCAGGTTTCCATGGGTGAAATGACCAGTCTGGTTGAAGAAACCGTGGGTGGAATTCGTGTGGTCAAAGCATTCGGAATGGAAGATTATGAACGCGGTCGATTTCGCCGCCTGACGGGTGATTTTCTTCATCATCAAATGCGCATCTTCCGTGTTCAGGCGCTTTCCTTCCCTATTATGGAACTTCTGGCCGGATTCGGCATCGCCGGTGTGTTGCTTTATGGCGGACTACGTGTGGCTTCGGGCGCAACTACCGCGGGTACGCTGGTGTCTTTTCTGGCTGCGCTCATCATGCTTTACGAACCGGTTAAACGGCTTTCACGCGCCAATAATGAAATTCAGCAGGGCCTGGCGGCATCCGAACGTGTGTTCGAGGTGCTGGATGAGCCTGTGGCGGTGGAGGATGCACCGGATGCCATTGATCTATCCGGTTTTTCCAAAGGTATTCGCTTTGAGCATGTGGCACTTCAATATGCGGGAACAGAGAAGCAGGTATTGTCAGATGTCAGTTTTGATGTCCAGACCGGTGATGTGGTGGCACTGGTGGGACGTAGTGGCGCAGGCAAGACGTCGCTGGTCAATCTGTTGCCGCGTTTCATGGATGTGACCGGTGGTGCGGTGCTGGTTGACGGTCTGGATGTGCGCAAGCTGACACAATCCTCTCTACGGGAACAAATCGCGATGGTGACGCAGGAAGTCATCCTGTTTAATGATACTGTGCTAAACAATATTGCCTACGGTCTTGAGAATGTTGATCGGATGCGGGTGGAAGAAGTGGCAAGGGCGGCCAATGCGCATGGATTTATTACCAGACTTTCAAAGGGATATGACACCCTGATTGGCGAACGTGGCGTGATTCTTTCCGGCGGTCAGCGGCAGCGTCTTTCTCTGGCGCGCGCATTACTCAAGGATGCACCGATTCTGATTCTGGATGAGGCGACCAGCAGTCTGGATACGGAATCCGAAAGGCTGGTACAACAGGCCATTGACCGGTTGATGCAAGGCCGGACCGTGGTCGTGATTGCCCACCGTCTTTCTACCATCCGCCATGCCGACCGTATTGTGGTTCTGGATAACGGAAATATTGCCCAGATGGGGACACATGGCACATTGTTGGAGCAGGGAGGCTTGTACGCCGAGTTGTATCATATGCAGTTCGAAACGCAGCATGAACATGTTGCTGCATCCGGTGCCTGATACTCATCTGATGGTATGAAAGACCACTTTATCGCCTGGTTTGTACCGCGGTTGATTCGCTTCATCTATCTGTTACTGGTTTACACGATACGTTGGCAACGGGTTGGTGTTTCTTATTCAAACAAACGACCGGAGCGTTACCTTTATGCCTTCTGGCATGCCCGTATGCTGATGATGCCCAGTCCGTTCCGGAAAACACCCTTCGGGAGCAGGGATCGCAGATTTTTCGGTTATATGCTGATTTCCGAACATCGGGATGGCGGGTTTATTGCGGATGTCATGCACTTATTGGGTATTCGTACAGTGCGTGGTTCCACGACCCGTGGCGGCAGAAAGGCGATGTTGAGAATGATCCGCGCGGTCAGGGATAAAAATTGTAATCTGGGAATTACACCCGATGGCCCCAAAGGACCACGGGAAGTGGTACAGAAGGGCACCGTGCAGCTTGCCATGAAGACCGGGCTTCCGATCGTACCGGTTTGCTACGCCACCCGACGGCAATGGCGGGTTAACTCATGGGACAGGTTCTACATTCCCAAACCGTTTTCACGAGGAGTCTTTGTGTTCGGCGAACCACTTTCCATTTCACCGGATGAACCCATGGATACTGCACTGGAGAAAGTACAGCGGGGTATGGATGCGGTACAGCATACAGCGGATTATTACTTTTAACCTGGAAACCTCAGTTGGGAGTGAGCCATGCGCCTTCCAGCAAGCCGGCATCTACGACAATCAGTTTATCATAATTCCAGCGTATGAATACTGCTTCAATAATTGCAAGACCAGCCACCATTAAATCGGCACGTCCTTCCTCGATGGTGCGCATGGCTTGCCGCCTGGCATGGGGCAGGGCCAACAGTTGATCACGTAACGCAAGGAAATCTGTGCGGGTAATGATATGGTTATTTACGATTTCGGCATTATAAGGCACGAGGTCAAGATGAATGGCGGCGAGGGTTGTCACCGTGCCTGCCGTGCCGACCAGATGGGCAGGAAGGCTTTTATCTTCCCAGTGTTGTTCAACACTGTCCAGATGCCGGTTGCCGGAAGTAATCATGGCGGCATAATCCGCAGCATCTGGCGGGTCGCTACGCAGGTGAGCATTGACCAGACGAACCACGCCTAATTTGCGACTGATTGCATCACATAGCTTGCCATTGGCAGTGCGAATAAATTCAGTGCTGCCGCCTCCAATGTCAAACAGCAGCATGTCCTGTCGTATTTTCTCTTCAAGTACTGCCGCAGCACCGTGTAACGACAGGGAAGCCTCGCTTCTGCCATCAATGATACGGATGTGCAGCCCGGATTTCCGCATGATCTGATGGCAGAATGCCTGCCCGTTTTCCGATTCACGTATGGCGGCGGTGGCGACAGCATGCACCGCCTCCGGTTTAATTCCGTGTGCCGTGATGATGTCCGTGAATTCCTTTAATGCATCTGTCGCACGCTGTATTCCGCTATCGGATAATCTGCCTGTATGATGCAGACCTTCACCAAGGCGAACGATGCGGTGGGTGTAATATACTGTTTCCCATGGCGGGGATGCATGTTGATGTGCAACGGGTCTGGCGATCAGCAGGCGGAAGGTGTTGGATCCAATATCAATTGCCGCGCGTAACATGTTTAGCCTCTTGCTCACGATCTTATACAAACTGCACAAGATATTTCACCACAAAGACACGAAAAATAAGGAAAAAACAGGAGGGATAGATTCACGGAATATCTTGATAACGAGGGGAAGAAAAACAGGTAGTTTGCCTTCCCTTTGTGCCTTCGTGTCTTTGTGGTTCAAGCTTATTTGGTTTCGGCTATACTGGGTTGAGTGGATTTGTGAGTCTTGGCGAGATCAACATAATGCCGCGCGGATGCAAGCAGGAACGCATTTTCCGCATCCGTTAACACACGGCGTTCCCGTGCCGGAGTTCCGGCATACAGATAACTGCCACGCAATATTTTTCCTTCCGGAACCAGGGATCCTGCGGCCAAAAGACAGCCTTCTTCAAGTACGCACTGATCCATGAGAATCGCACCCATACCAACCAGGCAACGGTCCTGCACTTCACAGCCATGCAGAATGACACGATGTCCGACGGTGACATCATTACCGACAATACAGGGCGATACGCCCTCACTCGTATGAATGACGGTATGATCCTGGATATTACTGCGTTCACCCACCACGATATCATGCACATCACCACGCAGTACACACTGATACCAGATACTGGCATCAGTTCCGATGCGGACGCGCCCGATAATCTCCGCCGATTCAGCCACAAAGGCTTCCGGGTCGATTTCCGGTCGCCAGTGCAGGTAGGAGGCGATCATGCCGGTTGTACGAGTTTCGGATTGACTTTTAACGATGGGTTTGTCTCGGCAGTTTCCGGGGCAGATTTCTTTTTGTCAATATGACTACAGCTTCCATCAATCGATGCCCCTTCACTTATGGAAAGCACATAGTATTCGACATCGCCTATCAATTGGGCGGTAGCCGGCATTTTCAGTGTTTCGCTGGCCCGTACATTACCGCGGATGGTGCCGTTCAGAAGGAGATTGGGGACGTCTACGTCACCGGTAATCCGGCCTGTTTCTCCGACAATCAATGTGCCGCCATTGTGTGCCCGAATATTGCCCTCGAAACAGCCTTCGATGAGGATCGTGCCTTCAAAGTCCAGTTCACCGGTAAATGTAATGTGCTGACCAATGACAGTTTCAATTTTTCTGTTATTCAGTCTATTTTTCCCGCGTTTCATTTTTCTCTCTCCTTTTCATGTATGGCGCCCGTATGCTCCGTACCGGGCGCATCCAGTTCAATTTCCATCTCATCGCGTTTGATATTCCGTGCATTGAACCGGGTGATGCGCAGCTCTGTTGGCTGCCATTCCTCCCGCCAGGGGGTGCTACCTTCCAGAAAGACATGCGTATTCATACTGTAGGGCAATGCCGCGGTATCTTTGCCCAGGTTAAGGGGTTGCTCCTGTCCCTCATTTCCAAGTGCAGTGGCGCGTACGCTGCCACTGACGCTACGCGGATAATTACCGCCTTTCACCAGCAACAGCTTGTAGTTCAGAGTATTTCCATCCTGCATGTGGGCACTGGCACGCAGGATGCGGACACCGGCTGATTTTCGTGCTTCAAGAATATTTTCATAGATATTTACTTTCTGCTGTAACGTTTTGGTATCATGCCGACTTGCCAGCAGCTCGCTTCTGAGAGCGTCAACCTGATTTTTCAGAAGAGAAAATTCGCCATTCAGAGTGGCCAGGCGGTCACGCAGGTCCTGATTTTTCTGCTGTATTTGATAATAACGAGCAGAAAGTATTTTAGTGCGCGGCGGTGTATAATACCAGGCCAGGGCAGCGGAAACGAGTGATATGACCAGGATGAGTGCCATCAGTCCGGCAATATTTACATGAATATTCCGCACTGCATGTGTACCCTGCGGTTCCAGAAGCATCAACTGGCGCCGTTTGAAAAGCCAGCGAAACAATCTTCGAAGCACGCTCAGGGCCAGATTGCCTGCATATTCAGTCCTGATGTTTCATCAAGACCAAGCATAATATTGGCGTTTTGTATGGCCTGGCCGGCAGCGCCCTTGATCAGATTATCCAGGCAACTGATTACTACGGCAGTATTTTCCCCGGTCACCACCAACCCGATGTCACAACGGTTGCTGCCATTTACCCCCCTGGTTGAGGGTAACGATCCTTCTGGCCATACGCGCACAAAAGGCTCATTCATAAATGCCTGTGCAAGGATGGCGTGCCAATTTTCCGGTTTTCGGCCGGAAAGGTGGAGTGTGGTGAGCATGCCCCGTGTCATGGGTAAAATATGGGGTACGAATTGTACGGATACAGCCTGGCCTGAAAATCCTTTGGCCCATTCCTCCATTTCCCACGCATGCCGGTGTCTTGGCAAGCCATAAGCGCGTACGCCTTCATTGATTTCGCAATACAGAAAGTCTGTTTTGGCACTTCTTCCGGCACCGGATGCTCCTGACTTGGAGTCCACAATAATGTGTTTGGTGTTGATGACGCCGGCCTTCAGTAACGGTACCAGCGGAAGCAGAGTGGATGTTGGATAACAGCCTGGATTGGCTATTAGCCTTGTGTTGGGAATACCAGGCCTGGAGAATTCGGTCAGGCCAAACACTGCTTGCTTCAATAATTCCGGGTAAGGGTGCTTAAGACCATATGCGGACTGGTATGTTGCCGCATCCCGATGCCGGAAATCAGCGGATAGATCGACAACCCTTTTGCCAGCATCCAGGGCTGCTTTCACGTTTTGCGCCGCAGTGCCATGGGGCAGTGCCGTAAATACGAGTTGGACGTCATCCGGAAGCGGAATATCAGATGTGGCCAGTATTATTTCTGCTGTCGGACCACTGATACCTGGGAGTACTTCGGATACCTTTTTCCCCGCATGGGAATGGGCCGTAAGATGCCTGATAACAAAATACGGGTGCCCTTCGACAAGCCGGATCAGTTCACTTCCGGCATAACCGGCAGCGCCCAGAATAGCAACGGAAATCGTTGTCATTCGGCTATACTAATACCTTCATAAATAAAGTCACATGCATGTAAATATCCACCAATAAAAAAGGAAGGCCGAAGCCTTCCTTTGAA
>CAZJRL010000064.1:0-8153 GCA_964548425.1 uncultured Zetaproteobacteria bacterium
GCCAATGGGCTGCCTGGCCGCTGCCAGTAAACATGGCCTTTTGATTCGATGTTAATACGCATCACCAGCGCAAGCGCTGCCAGCATGGTAATCAGGGCCGAACCACCGTAACTGATAAAGGGTAGCGGCACGCCAACCACCGGTAAGAGACCTGTTACCATACCAATGTTGATACAGGTATAGAGGGTAAAAATTGTTGCTACACCAACGCAAATCAAGCTGCCAAAACGTGTAGATGCGCGGCCGGCAATGGTGAGTATACGTAAAATCATGATGCTATATAGCAGGAGTAACAGCGCGGATACTATCAACCCGCCTTCTTCTGCCAGCACAGCAAAGATAAAATCCGTATGCTGCTCCGGAAGAAAGTGCAGGCGATCCTGCGTACCATGCAGGTAACCCTTCCCCAGAAGCCCCCCCGAACCAATGGCAATTGTAGACTGAATCACATGATAACCGGCACCCAGCGCATCCGCTTGCGGGTCGAGAAAACTCAATACACGCTGCTTCTGGTAAGCATGCATGTTGTGCCACAGGACGGGCAAAGCCGCAAGCATGGCTGCAAGGCCGTAAAAAGCCCAGCGCCAGGGAAGTCCGGTGGCAAACAGCATCACAGATGCAGCAAACAGCAACACCAGCGTGGTGCCCAGATCGGGTTGCAGTACGATGAGTATGGCCGGTGCAAGCGTGAAGGCGACAGCGATACAGAGGTCTTTGAACGAAGCTGCTGTGCGTGAGGCAAACCAGTGAGCCATCACAAGCATCAGCGCCCATTTCATGAGCTCCGAAGGTTGAAAGTAGATAAAGCCAAGATTAAGCCAGCGGCGTGCGCCCATCTGGACATCTCCGAGCAAAGGCACCAGCGCCAGAGCAATCAGGGTGAGCACATAACCAGGCCAGGCAAAGAGCCCCACCATGCGCAAAGGAATATAACTGATGGTAAAAAATAGCCCCAGCCCCAGCAGCCAGTAGATGATCTGCCTTTGCCACAGACCAATACCGCCCTGATGAACAGCGGCATAGAGTGTAAGCATTCCCAGAATGGCAAAACCCAGCAAACACAGAAGTAGCACGGTGTCCATGCGCTTAAGCATGGCGATCATCCCCGCTCCTTCGTCACGGTATTTGGTGTGGCTGCTGCCATAGCGCGTATAATTGCAGCCACAACAGGTGCGGCAGCATGCCCTCCGTGGCCCCCGTGTTCAACAAACACAGCAAATGCGATACGCGGGTTTTTATAAGGTGCAAAACCCATAAACCAGGCATGGTCCTTGTACCTTTCCTGCTGTTTCCTGGCGGGCAAACGCGCATCATCCTGCGCTTTGGCAATGACCTGCGCCGTACCGGTTTTCCCGGCTACCTGCCATGGTAAATGGCCAAGGTATGCATGTGCGGTGCCGTGTTGCTCGGTAGCAACGCCAAGCATCGCTTTACGGATGACTTCCAGATACCGGGACTTGATATCAATGATGCGCGATATATGGGGTGACAACCCGGCCTGTAAATGCGGGGTAAGCAACTTGCCGCCATTGGCAATCGCAGCGGCGAAACGCGCCAGTTGTAAGGGTGTAACATTAACGGCCCCCTGGCCGATAGCGGTAATCATGGTTTCACCCCGGAACCATTGGCGCGTATGCCTTCCCCACCGCTTGACCGCATCGGGAATGACACCACTTGCCTCCGGCGTCAGCCGAATACCTGTGTGTTGCCCAAAGCCCCATAGTTCGGCCTCATCACGGATGGCTTTCATACCCAACTGGTCGCCCAGCTGGTAAAAAAAGACATCACAGGATTGTACCAGCGCTTTGTGCAGGTCTACATGTTTATGCCCCCGTTTTTTCCAGCAGCGCAGTTTGCGGTCGGCCAGTTCGAGGTAACCGGGGCACTGCGTCGCGCCGGTAGCCAACGGCGCATGATGTTTCAGCCCGGTAAGACCGACCAGTAATTTGAAGGTGGATGCAGGAGGATAAGCCGCCTGTAACGCACGGTTAAGCAACGGGTGTTGCTTGTCATTCACCCATGATTTCCATTGTTCGACTTCCAGACCGGTAATAAAACGATTGGGAGCAAAACCGGGCTGGCTCAGCAAAGCCAGCACTGCACCTGAATGCACATCCAGAACCACGACCGCACCCGTGCGGGTGCCCAGAGCCCTGGCCGCTGCCTGCTGCAAATTCACATCCAGACTCAAACGCAACGGGTCTCCCATAACGGGCGGTTTTCGCTGAAATACACTGATACGCCGGCCATGTACATCCACCTCTTCGTATTGTGCGCCCGGTTTGCCATGCAGATGGGCTTCAAACGAACGTTCAACACCACTTCTGCCCACCTTTTCTGTTGGCAGAATTCCGCTACGGACATCATATGGATTTGCCAGTGACAGATATCCGACCAGGTGCGATGTAAGTTTTCCATAAGGGTAAAAGCGATGTGTTTCGGCCCGGACATTCACGCCGGGCAGCATATGTAAGCGTGCGGCAATCGGCGCAGCTTCCTCCCATGTCAGTTTGTCATCCAGCAGAACCGGCCTGTCCGCCCGCGATTGACGGATGCGGGCACGAAGGCGTGTTATGCGAGAAGTCCTCCAGTGAAGTATCTGTTGCAGGTTCACCAGTAGCGCATTGATATGCTCGGTTCGTTCGGGAATAAGTGTGAGTTGCCAGGAAATACGATTAACGGCCAATCCGAAGCCGTTCCGGTCTACAATTTCACCACGCGTGGGGAGGATGGGAACCACGTTGATTCTGTTCTGTTCTGCCTGCAGAAAAAAGCCTTCATATTGAAGCCATTGCAGATTGATCAGACGACCTGTCAGCAGCAACAGCAATACAGCGCCCATCATCCGGAGAAAGAACAGGCGGCGCTCAAAATGGTTACGAACTTTACGCAAATTGACGTTCATAGCGCTGCACCAGAAGATACCATACGGGAATGCAAAGTGCGGCAGTTAACAGCCATTGCCCGATACCTACCCCATGCCAAAGCATGGGAAGCGTAAGCAAGATCATCAATACCAGCCGTTGTGGCAGGCCCGCGCCAAACAGGGCATCCAGACGGGCAATCGAATATGGCAGCAGGCAGGCGACGGGAAACACACCCCAGACTGACCAGTACAGGGTCAGATCATGTATCAGTATGGCTGGCAATATCCATGGCCATGCATGGCGCCGAGCCAGCAATGCGGCGAGTAACAGTGCCAGAGCCCAGTCGGGCTGGGGAGTTCCTCCTGATGCCAGATTAAGGCCCAGTCCCGCGCAAGCAAGCCCGGCAACAACAAAGGGGACGGGAGATATCATGGTCCTCGCCAGGACGCAATGGAAAGCCAGGCATCGCGCTTCCAGCGCGCCATCGGGCGGGCATCCACATCGGCGAATATACTACCCGCAATTTCACGAATATGGGTAATACGGGCTACGGGAATACCTGGCGGAAAAACACCGCCTGCTCCACTGGTTACGAGAATACTGGCTTTGGGAGGCGCCTGTTTAAACGAAATAAATTCCACGCGCAGTGTTTCGCCCAGACCACGCACAAAGACTGCAAGTCCTTTTCCCGGTAAGGTGACGGGAACCGCCATGGAAGCATCAAGGATAGTGCGCACGACAGCGTGCTTGCCCTGCACGGTATCAACCAGTCCGACGAGACCTTCACTTGAAACAACTACATCTCCCCGACTGATGGCATTCTGTGCACGGATCAGCAACCTCTGGCTCATTTTATCCGGGCTGCGGCCCAGCACCCTGACTGCATGCCAGTGATATCCAGGCAAGGCTTTCAACCCTAACAGGGACCGCAGTTGTATATTTTCAGCATGTAGTGCGCGAAGTTCCTGCCGGGCGCCAGCCTGCTGTTGTAACGTTTCCCGAAGATGTAAATTCTCAGTCTGAAGGTGTTGCCGTTCAGTAAGCCACAGATTGACATCCTGCCACCAGTGCGCAGGTACCTGCAAGGCTGTAACCAGAGGGGAAATAAACAGATTTATTTTCTGCCCGAGGGGTAATTGCTGGATAAAAAGCAACAGGATAATTCCGGCGATGATCCCTGCCCAGAGACGGATCTTAACCCACATTATTCCTCGAACAGCACGTCCCGCATGCGGTCCAGTTCCTCCAGCACTCTACCGCATCCCAATACCACGCAATGTAACGGATTCTCTGCAATGGTCACGGGAAGAGCTGTTTCTTCCCTCAGGAGATGATCCAGCCCTGCCAGCAGAGCACCCCCGCCGGTAAGTACAATACCTTTATCGACAATATCCGCCGCCAGCTCCGGAGGCGTGCGTTCCAGGCATACTTTAATGCCTTCAATGATCGCATTGATCGGCTCGGTTACTGCTTCGAGGATTTCAGAGTCATCCAGGGACAAACTTTTTGGCACGCCATTGATAAGATCACGGCCTTTAATATCCATTTCCCGGCGCTGTTCCTGCGGATAGGCACTGCCCAGCTCAATTTTGATATTTTCAGCCGTTGCGGAGCCCACGAGCAGGCTGTATTTGCGCCGTAAATGATTGATAATGGCTTCATCCATTTTATCGCCGCCAACGCGCACCGAACGCGAATAGACAATTCCGCCATAACTGATGACGGCAATTTCACTGGTACCGCCGCCAATATCCACCACCATGGAACCTGATGCTTCGGTAACCGGAAGATCTGCACCAATAGCTGCCGCCATTGGCTCCTCAATCAGGTATACTTCACGCGCTCCTGCTGTCAGGCCTGTATCACGGATAGCCTTGCGTTCCACCGGCGTAGAACCATAAGGT
This sequence comes from uncultured Zetaproteobacteria bacterium, assembly GCA_964548425.1. Lineage (GTDB taxonomy): Bacteria > Pseudomonadota > Zetaproteobacteria > Mariprofundales > Mariprofundaceae > JAUZQZ01. The sequence goes on from CAZJRL010000064.1 coordinate 4,772, forward strand.
ACGCAAATAACAATGCGCGGCGCCAGTCCCCAGTTGCGTTGATGTACCTTGCGAATGAACTGTTTGAGCATTACCTCGGTAATGACAAAATCGGCGATAACACCGTCTTTCAACGGGCGAATGGCCTGAATAGAGCCGGGTGTGCGCCCCAGCATACGTTTGGCGTCACCGCCTACGGCAAGAACCCTGCGATTTTTTTTCCCGCCGCCTTCATGCACGGCAACCACTGAGGGTTCATCCAGAACAATACCTTCTCCGCGAACATAAATAAGCGTATTCGCCGTACCCAGATCAATAGCGATATCTCTCGAAAAAAGACCAAAAAACCGTTGCAGCATCTGCTTGTCCTACCCCTATTCTATCTCTATTCTGGTCTTAACCAGTTTGAATCTGGAATGGCTTAAGCTAAAAGCTGCACCTGTGTTGGTAAAGGGGAATGTCAACACCGTTATTTTCCAATACAAAATTCAGAAAATATCCGATCAAGAATCTGATCCATATCGCCAAGACCCAATATCTCTCCCAATGATGACCATGCCTGACGCCATTCAAATGCAACCAGATCCAGTTGTACCGTACTCTCCAGTAATGAGCATCCCTGCAATCCATGCTCCCGTGCCTGCATAAGCAACTGCCGATGCCGTTCCCGCGTAATCAGCAGCCCCTCCTCTCCGGCCGGCACAGCGTCCAGATGTTGCGCCAGTTGCTTAACCAGGGCGTCCATGCCCGTACCATTGTGTGCCGAAACAGGTATAAAATCATTCGGAAAGATTGATCCATCGCCAGGCAGATCACATTTATTCATCACTTTGATATCCGCCCGACCTTCCATCTTCCACGTTCCTTGCTGAGAGGCATCGGCTACAAAAATGGTGACATCAGCCATGCTGGCAGCATTTTTTGCCCGCCGGACACCCTCCTGTTCGATGGCATTACCACTATGTCGCATGCCTGCCGTATCCACCAGGCGGACAGGAATGCCGCATACTTCAAAATCCACTTCCAGCGTATCACGCGTGGTTCCCGGAATATCACTGACGATCGCCCGGTTACGGCCGGAAAGGCGGTTCAGCAGACTGGATTTGCCCACATTGGGGGTGCCAACGATGGCCGCGGTCGCGCCCTGAAACAGGCGTTCCCCAAATGCAGCCGTTGCCAGACTGTCATCAATGGGCGCCAGTACTTCGCGGGTCATCTGCTCACGTAACTGATCAAACAGCAAGGGAGGAATTTCATCCTCGGGAAAATCCAGGCACGCTTCTACATGCGCCAGTAATCCGGTGACTTTATCCATCAGTGATGTGATTTGTCTGCCGAACTCTCCCTGCAAATGCCGTTCAGCCTGACGGGCCGCGCGCAAAGTAACCGCATCAATGCAGGCGGCTACTGCTTCCGCCTGCTCCAGATTCATCTTGCCATGTTCCACGGCGCGACGGGTAAATTCACCCGGAGCAGCCAACATCGCGCCCAGAGCAAGGACCCGCTGTAACAGTGCATTCAACAGAACCGGAGAACCATGCGCCTGTAGCTCCACCACATCCTCACCGGTATAGGAACGTGGCGCCCTGAAATACAGCGCCAGTCCTTCATCAAGGATTTCTCCATCAGCATCGAGAAAACGGGAATATCGGACCTTGCCGGGCTCCCATGAGCGGTTCCCGCCACACAGACGTTGCGCAATCACATATGCATCCGGGCCAGACATACGAATCACACCCAGTCCGCCTCTGCCTGCAGGAGTTGCAATGGCAGCAATGGTTGTCATACCCGGAGTTTTCCTGATGATCTGTAGCCTGGCCGGGTTAGTCTGCGCTATTCATGAATAGTGCAGGCTAAATAGCATTCATCTTGTGCATGACATACCACTGCTGGGCAATGGCCAGGATGTTGTTAACCAACCAGTAAACAACCAGACCGGACGGGAAAAACAGGAACATAAAAGTGAAAACAACAGGCAGGAATTTCATAATTTTAGCCTGCATGGGATCCGGAGGTGTTGGATTCAACTGCTGTTGAACCAGCATGGATGCGCCCATTAAAACGGGCAATACATAGTATGGATCCATCACGGAAAGGTCATGAATCCAGCCAAAGAACGGTGCTTGCCGCATCTCGATCGAAACCAGAAGTGTTTTGTACAGGGCAAAAAATACCGGAATCTGAATCACAACCGGCAAACACCCACCCAGGGGATTAACCTTGTGTTTCTTGTACAGGCCCATCATTTCCTGTCCCATCTTCTGCCGGTCATCGCCATACAGATCCTTTAATCGTTTCATCTCGGGTTGCAACTTGCGCATCGCAGCCATGGATTCATAGGATTTCTTGGTTGGCCAGAAAAACAATATCTTGATGAGGATAACCAGCAGAATAATACACAGGCCAAAATTACTGATCATGCCATGGAATATAAGCAGCAGGTCATGCAAGGGTTTGGCGATGACTGCAAACCAGCCATAGTCCACGGATCGTTCCAACCCGGCATGAAGTGTTTTCATCACCGGTGTTGATTTCGGACCTATGTAAATGCGTGCATGAAACAGCGCGTCATTTCCATTGACCTGCGCAACCTCCAGCAGTCCGGCCTGATAGGTGCGGCCATCACCCTTGAAATAGTAGCGGTAATTGCGTTTTTCATCGCCAATCAGGGCGGTAATAAAATACCGGTTCATTACCCCGATCCAGCCGGCTTTCGCGGAATAACGAACCGGACTCGCTTCATCCAGGTCATCAAAGGAAACCTCTTTCAGTTTGTCATTCATCAAACCAATCGGGCCTTTGTATATGTACATTCTTGACTTTTCCCGGCTTGGGTTGACTTCTACGACCTGGCGATACATTTCAAGCCCTGAACCGTGTGCAATGCGGTCCTCCACATTCAGGACGTAACTGCCCTGTTTCAGGGTGAGGGTGCGAATCCAGGAACGCCCGTCAGCAAGTGTTGCTCCGAGGGTCAGGATCGAATCACCCTGCTCTTGTTTTTGCGACACGATATGAAACTTCGGCGGTTTCTGTCCGATAAGACCGGAATTTACGTAAAGAGCGTGTTCTCCACGTTTTTCCAATACCGAAACCGGTTTGGCTTCCGGTTTGATATTCTCGCGATATTGTATTGTTTGTGCCGTGATCACAGCTCCTCGGGAATCAATCTTTAAATCAAGGAGGCTGTTTTTCAACCCGGCAATTTCCGGGACATTTTTTTCCGGCGCTTGTGGAGCAATAACGGTATGTTCTATCGGCCCGGGATGGTTTTGAACGACGGGTGGCACTACCTGCTCCGGCTGTGATACAGACGGTGCAGGCTCTGTTGCAAGTTGTGAGTTGGCTTGTGTGTTATGCTCCTCGGGTGCGGGAAAGATCATTTGCCAGCCCACCAGTACAA
>CAZJRL010000065.1:0-7984 GCA_964548425.1 uncultured Zetaproteobacteria bacterium
CGGAAGAAGGCATGCATTCATGGTGGGACTATCGCCTGAATGCCTTTCAGCGGGGGTGGGGGTTGCGTATTGATCATGTGCTGATGACAGCGGCGATAAAACCGGTGACAGCCGGGGTACATACCGACGAACGGGGTTTTGAACGTCCCAGCGATCATGCGCCGGTGTGGGTCGAGTTTATATGATGACATTCGTATGAAGCAGGCACAGACGAACATTACCGTTACCCCACATGGCCGCGGCATGACTGACATTACACGACATGTTGCGGAGCGCCTAACGCAAACAGGCATCCAGACCGGGATGCTCCATTTGTTCGTACAGCATACGAGCTGTTCGTTGCTGATTCAGGAGAATGCCGACCCCACGGTGCAATCCGATATGGAACGGTTCCTGTCCCGCCTGGTGCCGGACGGAGATTCAATCTTCCAACACACCGCCGAGGGCCCGGACGATATGCCGGCCCACGTCCGCGCCGCGCTTACCGCGATATCACTCAGCATCCCCGTCGAACGGGGAAAACTGGCACTGGGTATCTGGCAGGGCATCTATCTCTATGAGCACCGGCAACACCCGTCCACGCGGAGGGTTTTGATTCACATTATGGGAACGTGAGTAAAGGCCAAAACCTTAGAATTCACCTTGGCGCAAAGTCACGCGGAGTAAAATCAGAAAATGGAATCATAATGTCTTCGGCATGAAATAATGGTGATATAAACATCATCAACCGCGTAAACCAGACGATTGCTTTCATCTATTCGCCTTGACCAAAAACCGGAAAGACTTTCCCTCAATGCTTCAGGTTTCCCGATACCGGAGAAGTGATCTCTCTTCACGTCTTTGATTAAGGTATTGATACGCTTCAAGGTTTTTTTGTCCTGGCTTTGCCAATAAAGGTATTCATCCCATGCCCTGTCCGTCCACGCAATTTGTTTACTCTCCAATGAGGCCTCTGACCCTGGCTTTACCCTCTTTGTATTGCTTAATGCTCTCCATAAGGTTTTTAGCGTTCGCTGGCGACTCCAGAAGATAGAGCGTTTCCATCATAGAGTTGAAGTAATCCAGTCCCATGACAACGGCATCACTTCGATCACGCCGATGAATAACCGTGAAATCAGCATCCTCTTCAACCTGATTAAGAACTTTATTTAAGCCATTTCTGGCTTCTGTAAATGATACGACTCTCATACATTCACTCCTGTTTACAAAAATGAATCATGACATGAATTGAGAAGTTGTTCAATATATGGTGCAAGTATCCTGGCGCCATATAATTTATAATGCGTCCTCCGCAGCCAGATAGTTTTTTATAAATTGTCCTATAAATTCCCGTTCAAGCAGCATTCGCAAATCTTCAATTCCGCGTTTATCCAGGCTGGAAACGGGAAGAGGCGCAAGCAATCCTCCCAGTGCATCGGTCATTTCACGCAGGCGTTTACCGCGGGCATTGCCGGAAAGTTTATCCGCTTTGGTTGCGACGGGTTGCCAGCGGAGGCCTTTTTTATTGAGCCATTCGATCAACTGAAGGTCTGAATCCTTGGGCCCATGGCGGATGTCCAGCAGCGTCAACACCAGTTTCGGGCCGGGCTCAGACGTTAAATAGTGGTCGATAAGACTGGACCATCTGGCCTGTTCCTTTTTTGAAGCGCGGGCAAAGCCGTAACCCGGCAAATCCACCACCAGTAATCGCTCATCCACCTCAAACAGATTAAGCAGGCGGGTGCAGCCGGGCGCTTTGGAGGTTTTTACCAGACCCCTGCGGTTAAACAGGGTATTCAGCAGGCTGGATTTGCCCACATTGGAATGGCCGGCAATCGCCAGTTGCGGCAGGGGGGTGGCCGGAAACTGGCGCGTATCGGCGACCGACTGCACAAAATGCGTGCGTTCCCAATGGATTGGATGTTCCATCTTCGTCATAACTGATGTGCGGCAAACCAGTTTTTGCCCTGCCCGATATCCACAATAAGCGGGACATTCAATGATATCACGGATTCCATCTCCTCACGCATGATCTCCGACACATCCTTTACTATAGACTCGGGACATTCCACCACCAGTTCGTCATGCACCTGCAGGATCATGCGGGCTTCGGGTGTTTCCCGTGCCAGCCGGGCATGCAGATGGATCATGGCAACCTTGATGATGTCCGCCGCCGAGCCCTGTAGCGGCGCATTGATGGCCGTACGCTCGGCATACTGGCGGCGGAGTCCGTTTTTCGCATTGATCTCCGGCACATAAACGCGGTGGCCGAGAAGGGTTTCAACATAACCCTGGGCCCTTGCGCGTTCCAGCGTCTCCTGCATGAAACGGCGAATCGCGGGATATTGCGCAAAGTAGGCGTCAATAAAGGCCTGCGCCTCGCCGCGTTCCACGCCCAGTTGTTTGGCCAGGCCGAAGGCGCTCATGCCGTAGAGGATGCCGAAGTTGATGATCTTGGCCCGGCGGCGCATGTCGCGGGTGACATCCTGCAAGGCGACCTGATTGACGGCGGCGGCGGTTGCCGCATGAATATCCTCGCCGTGAGCGAATGCGTTACTTAACACCGTGTCACCGGAGAAATGCGCCATCAGCCGCAATTCGATCTGCGAGTAATCCGCGGCAATCAACAGATTTCCTTCTTCTGTGGTAAATGCCTTGCGAATCTCCCGCCCTTCTTCGCTGCGGATTGGAATATTCTGTAAATTCGGATCGGATGAAGAGAGCCGCCCGGTGGTGGTCACCGCCTGATTGTACGAGGTGTGCACCCGGCCTGTTTGCGGGTGAATCAGTTTTTGCAGCGCATCGGTATAGGTGGACTTCAGCTTGGCCAGTTGCCGCACCTCAAGAATCAGGCGCGGAACCTCATGCTCTTCCGCCAGTTGTTCCAGCACCTCCTGACCGGTGGCCCACTGACCCGACTTGGTCTTCTTGCCCCCGGGGATGGCCAGCGTTTCAAACAGCAGAACACCCAGTTGTTTGGGTGACTGGATATTGAAGGCGTGACCGGCAGTCTGATGAATATGCTTTTCCAGTTCATCAATACGTTTGCCGAAGCGTCCGGACAGCTCCGCCAGTTTACCCGCATCCATATGCGCCCCGGCCCATTCCATATCGGCCAGCACGCGCGACAGGGGTAATTCAATGTCATCATGACGCCGGGTGCGCCCGGCAAGTTTTTCGCGAAGATGCTGCGTCAGACGCAGGGTGACTTCGGCATCCTCGGCGGCATAGGGGAGCGCCGTTGCAAGCGGAACGTGAGAGAAATTGATTTGCTTTGCGCCCTTGCCCGCAACCTCCGCATACGAAATACAGCGATGTCCGAGATATTTCAGCGCCACATTATCCATCTTCGCTGATTGTCCCGGCTCATCCACATAAGCAAGCAGCATGGAATCATAGGCTATGCCCGCAAGCTCAATGCCCGCCCGTCTGAGCACCTGAACATCGTATTTCAGATTGTGACCGCATTTGGGCGCGTCCGGATTCTCCAGCACGGGTTTCAGGGCGGACAGTACATCCGCTTTGGACAACTGGCGTGGCGTTTCGCCGAACAAATCGCCGGACTGGTGGCCAACCGGCACGTACCAACCTTCCCCCGGTTTGACGGCAAACGACAGGCCGACCAGTTCGGCATCGTGACAGCACAGGGATGTGGTCTCGGTATCCACGGCAATGAGTTTCGCGGCTTGCAGCACCGAAAGCAGCTTGTTTAACACCTCCGGCGTATCCACCAGAATGTCCGTGCGTTCCGTTGTCTGTTCCGGCACGGGTTTAGCGGAGGGTTCGATGCCAAACTCTTCCATCAGTCGGTGGAATTCAAGCTGTTCAAAGAGGCTGGAGAGTTTTTCCCGGTCCGGCTGTTGCATCGCCAGCTCATCCAGTGTCATGCCCACGGGTGTCTGTTCATCCAGTGCGACCAGCCGGTAAGAAAGGCGCGCATCTTCGGCATACTGAATCAGATTCTCGCGCCGCTTGTTCTGTTTGATTTCCGGCGCATGTTCAAGCACGCCTTCAAGGTCGCCGTATAGACCAAGGAGTTCCACAGCTGTTTTCGGGCCAATGCCGGGAACGCCGGGAATATTGTCGGACGTATCACCGGCCAGCGCCAGCAGATCGTGGATTCTGTCGGGCGTCACGCCCCATTTGGCCTTCACCTCATCCGCGCCATATTCGATGCGTTTCATGGTGTCGAGCATCCATATGCGGTCACCAACCAGTTGCATCAGGTCCTTGTCGGTGGAAACGACGGTGACCTCCCAACCCTTGCGTTCAGCCTGCCGCGCCAGCGTGGCAATCACATCATCGGCCTCGTAGTTGTCGATCTGAATGAGCGGAAGATTGAATGCACGAGTCACCTCGAATACATGCGGCCACTGTACGGCCAGGTCCTCCGGCATCGGTGGCCGGTGCGCCTTGTAATCGGCATACATATCGTTACGGAAGGTTCCCCCTTTGGGGTCGAAGGCGACGGCAACATGCGTGGGTTGGAGCTCCTTGAGAATGCTGCGTAGCATCTGCACATAGCCGAAGACCGCGTTGGTCGGTTCGCCTTTTGAATTCGACAATTGCCGAATGGCATGAAAAGCACGGAACACATAATTGGGACCATCAATCAAAACAAGGTGGGGCATGGCGGGAGCCTGCCGCGCTCGGGCCTTGGCCGCAATCGGATTTAACCTGTTGAGCCAATTGCGACACTCGTGAGCGGCGAACAGTCCCCACTCTGACCCCTGGGCTTTGGCGGAAATAAAGCTTTATGAAGAAGAACATCTTCCCCTGAATGAGGCCAGCGGGGTTGATGTTATCCGTTTACTGATGCAGGAGCATCAGCTTACTCAGGCCGAACTTCCCGAAATTGGCAGTCAGGGCATTGTATCGGAAGTACTATCCGGCAAGCGTGATTTGAATATCCGTATGATTCGCCGTTTGAGTGAGCGCTTCCGGATGGATCCGAAAGTTTTTGTTTAAACCCATACCCTTGGCGAACTACGACTGAAAGACAAAATTCGGCCTGTAACGATCGTTCGCATAAGAGATCGTTCTAACCATTCCCATAATTTCCAGCTTAATGCTTGTTCTTGATACTAATGCGAAAGGCTTTATAGGGCGAGCGGTGGGTGGTATTGGGCCCATTGACGTGGGGGTGGTCATGGGCTATCCTGCCCCCTATACCCCGGTTGAGCAGGAGGCAGACCATGAGTTTTGTAGAGATTAAGGACCATGCCCTATGGGCCAAACACATTCATGGAAACAAGAAATTGAAGGGAAAAATTTTATCCATGGATGCAGGAGATATCATTCACCTTGAGGTAAATGGAATGAATGGCGTATGGGTCAAAATGGAGGACGGAAAGGATGGCCGCCCCACGCCCGGGCTGAAAGGTATAGGAAAAGCCAGGGCGTACTGGCATGGACTACAAGATCAGCGTGGAGAAATCGTCACTATTAAGGAGGTAAAGCAATCATGGCAACCACAGATATTAGATTTGAAAACAGGAACAACCAGAGAGTAATGGAGAAGACCGATCTGGATGGAAATCACTACAACCAGAAAATCTATGTGCTGCAATGTTTACGCTGCCAGCACACTTATGGAGCGAACGGTGCTGATATCCATCTGCGGAAATGTCCCCAATGCCAAGGTGGCGCGCCTGGCCTCAGATACGCCTAAAGGCCGCATGATATTTTATGGTCTCTTGCCTTGCTTGGAAGTTGTTCCAGTCAGCTTGACGGAGTGACTTGGGTGATTTCCATATAAAGGAGAAGATTCTATGGTGCAATTAAAATACTTCGGTGATGACAGGGACTTTTTCAAATACGATCTGATTACATTCATTCTGAAAAAATCCAGACTGAGTAATTATGTATTTATCCCTATGCTCACAGAGCATAGAAACGATAACGAAGGCCAAAAAACACCTGCCGACAAAAATGACAGAAGCCACGAATTGCTCCAGTTTATGCTGGGTTGTCCCAGCAAGAGCTTGAAGCATTGGGAAAACTGGATAAGCCATTTTGCAGATCAATATCTTACGGTTGAACCCGTGGATTCTACCTACTTCCACGACAGCAGCAGGATGGCCTACTGGGAAAAATTTAACACGATGTTACCCACAAAAAACGCGCTCATCTTTATTGATCCGGATACTGGCCTCGAAACAGGCAGTCCAGCATACCAAAAAAGACAAGGCAGAGAGAAATACTTAATTAACAATGAATTATCTCAATTGGTTCATCGTATGGACAACACATCGGTTCTGATGATCTACCAACACTTGTCGCGTAACAGTAACGACCATGATGCTGGTGTTCAAAAAAAGATATCACAGGTCATAGGAGCCGCGAGAGAAGATGTGCTGGTTTGCGCATACAGAGAAAACGACCTCTCTTTTCTCTTTGTGATGAAAATGCAGGAACAATATAAGGAAGTTTTCAGGATACTGAATGGATACCATGAGAAAAGTACAAGCGCATATAAATCAATTTATGGCACGCCGTATGTCAAAGGATCGAGTGTCTCTTACATCCATTCTGTGGAAACAGGCATAGATAATGAGACTCTGGAGAAAGAATCGCCGGAGAAAGAAAATATGGATAATGTTATTACAGACGAAGAGACACAGGGCGAAGATTTAACGTATAAGGATGAAGAGACTGGTAAAAAAGTTTTAAGGGACAAATTAAATTTTAATGAGTTAAGAAAGGCTCTTAAGAAAGTGCTAAGTGATAGGTTAAAAGACACGGCGTCCGTGCATAAAATGCTAATGGAGAAATATGGCGAAGTAAACAAAATTTCCCCCTCTTATTTGCGACAGGACAAACATACTAGACAAGCCGTGGCCGATGCCTTCATTGGTGATATGAGCAACGACGATTTGGTAAATTTATTGTGGGAAAACGGGGGAATAAACCCAGATAGAACTATATCCCAATGTGTTTTGTATAGTGATAACAAGGATAATGACTATATTATTGAAAGGATAATCGGCCAATTGGACAGACCAAAAACCAAATATTGGCACGCCGTGTTTTGGGGAATATGGCCTATGTGCTTTGTCCTGACGGGAAACGATATAATGTCCGCCACCCCGGAACCATTTAAATACGCCCATGTAATAATGATAGATATCTTGTTATTCGCATTAATTTTATACAAATTCTGTAACGAAGTATCCATAGGGTTTGAATATGCTGTATCAAATAAGAAAAAACCCTTATTTCCATTATGGAATGTACATGAGGGGGGCAATCAGAAATATGCACAGAATAAATAAAACCGCGCAAGTCCCCACAAACAATTCCGCAGGAATAGAGGCCACTGCCACTATTATTAAATGTGTTAAGGCCAATTCAGAATTTATATTAGTATCGAAAACACGAGCTTGAATCGGGGACAGTATATCCTTTTCGCAGTGACTCAATAGAGTCAGGCATTCGCCTAACCGAATGCCTAGGAGTCTGTCGGACTTAGGGAAAATTTACTGCGCGGCGGGGAAGCGAGTCAAAAATAGCATGATTTCGAGGCGCATAGTGGTGCCTATGTAACGAAGAATCAGGATATTTTTGGCTTATGATAAAAACCTATCGCGCAGCGGGACAACGCTGCTTGCTCCTGCTCGCCACAATCCCCCTAAGTCCGACAGCCTCCTAGATGAAAAATAACGGAGCCTTCACTTTAGTGGTCATGATATCGAACTCATCCCGTCAAACCTGCTTTGTCTCCCGCATGGCGGTGGAATTTAGGGGACGGTTACCTATTTTCAATAAACAGCGCCGACAATCCGGAGTTGGCCGACCACTGCCGTTCACCCCTGCATTTTAGCCAAGTCTTCCGCTCGCAGATGGTATATAGCTTGAGCATTTGCAGATCTCTTGTGCATGTTGACTGGATGTAGTTTATACACTACACTACCAAATGATGGTCGAACTTAAACAGACTGAAGCTTTCCGGAAAATGGCTGAAAAACTAACCACCTATGATCCTGCTGAAGACCTTACTTCCGAT
>CAZJRL010000066.1:0-7954 GCA_964548425.1 uncultured Zetaproteobacteria bacterium
CCAGTTCCTTGACCAGACTGGCTTCGCTGAAACGCGGCTTGGGTTCGGTGAAGTGTTGTTTGGCCCCGGCTTTTTCAACCTTTACGGATTCACCTTCCGTGAGTGGAGGCAGCATACCGGTATCTTCTTCCTTGCCCGGCTCATCACGGCCTTCCAGATACAGCTTACGAAAGCCGTCGAAGGCAATGGTCGAACCCGTGGCACGCAGCGTGGCATCGCTTGAAGTGATGTCGGCGCTGACCTGATCCAGGACGGCAGGCGACATCTGGCAGGCCAGTGCGCGTTTCCAGATGAGTTCATACAATCGGGCGGCATCGGCATCGAGCACGCTCTTCATGGCTTGCGGTGTGCGTGAAATCAATGTGGGCCGAATCGCTTCGTGCGCTTCCTGCGCATTCTTGCTTTTGGTTTTGAAGCGGCGCGGTTTATCCGGCAGATAGTTATTGCCGAAGTGTTCTGCGATATGGGTACGCATATCGGCAATGGATTCCTCGGCCAGCGAGACCGAATCGGTACGCATATAGGTAATCAGGCCGGTACGTTCACCACCCACGTCAATACCTTCATACAGTTTTTGTGCCAGTTGCATGGTTCTGCGGGCGGTAAATCCCAGTTTGCGCGCTGCATCCATTTGCAGGGTTGATGTAATGAACGGAGGTGACGGGTGCTGCTGTTTTTTCTTTTTGCTGACGCTGGCAACGGCAAAGCTGCCTGCCTTGACCTTGCGTTCGGCGGCGCGGGCGCTGACGCCGTCAGGCAGTGCGAACTTGCCCAGTTTTTTACCGTCCAGTGTATGGAGTTTGGCCTTGAATGCACCCTGTGGGGCGGTGCAGTCTGCTTCCACGTCCCAGTATTCTCTCGGCACGAATGCACGGATTTCCTGTTCGCGTTCACAAATCAGGCGTAAGGCGACTGATTGTACTCTTCCGGCAGACAGACCTGTTTTAACTTTGCGCCATAACAGGGGTGATAACGTGAATCCGACCAGATAATCCAGTGCGCTTCGGGCCTGCTGGGCATCCACCAGTTGATAATCAATGCTGCGCGGATGGGCAACAGCTTCGGCAATTGCTTTCCTGGTAATTTCATTGAAGGTAATGCGTTCAACTGTTTTACTTTCCAGCGCACCACGCCGTGCCAGTTCCTCGCTGACATGCCAGGCAATGGCCTCACCTTCACGGTCCAGATCGCTGGCCAGAATCAGCGTATCAGCCTTTTTCAGGGCATTTTCAATGGCATCGATACGTTTTTTCTTGTCTGCAATCACTTCATAGTGCAATGCAAAATCCTGTTCGGGATCTACCGAACCGTCCTTCTTGGGGAACGCGCGTACATGGCCGTAGGAAGCCAGTACCTTATATCCCCGTCCAAGGTATTTTTCGATAGTCTTGGCCTTGGCCGGCGACTCGACGACGACAACGGAACTCATGAACGGGCACCTCTTTTAATATTATTTTCAATAACATATACAGAATGTAGTTTGGAAAACGGGTTATCCATTTCCCAGGGCGTAGCGGCTGCCGGGCAGGTGTTCCACCACGCCAAGCAACTCAAGAGCGAGCAAGATGGGGGAAAGTTCGGGAACGGTCAAGCCGCAGTGTTCGGCCAGGGCGTCAACATGCATGATTTCTCCCTTCAGCGCATTGATAATTTTCATTTCCGATACATTGGCAGGCTTGTATTGGGAAAGCTTCCTGTTCCTTGAGTCAGTATGCCATCCGAGGATGCGTGGAATATCTTCCGCGGATTCTACCAGTGCAGCGCCGTCGCGAAGAAGATGGTGACAGCCTGCATGGTTGCTTGCCAGCACAGAACCGGGTACAGCCATCACTTCCCGCCCGTAATCCATGGCTTGCCGGGCGGTGATAAGCGAGCCGGATCTAATGTCGGCCTCCATCACCAGTGTCGCACAGGATATTCCTGCAATGATCCGGTTGCGTCGGGGAAAATGTTCGGGTCGAGCCTCCGCATTCGGTAAAAATTCGCTGATGACGCATCCCTGTGCGGCAATCGCTTCAATCTGACGTTGTTGTTCAGGGCTAAAAGGTGTTGCCAGCCCGCAACCCAGTACGGCAATGGTGGGCGCATGACCTTCCAGTGCCCCACCATGTGCCGCGGCATCTACGCCGTAGGCCATGCCGCTGACAATGCCGATGCCATGCCCGGACAGAAAACGGCACCATCGGCGGGTTAGCATGCGCCCCTCCCGGCTGGCCTTGCGTGCTCCTACCACAGCCAGTAATTTCATATATTTCAAGGTGGCCAGGTCACCTTTGACGAACAATACCAGTGGCGCATCATCCATGCTGCTGAATGCTTCGGGCCAGGTTTTGTCATCCGGACAAATGATGTTAATGGAATTTGATTCGCATTGCCTGATGATATGCGATGCCTGATCCGGACTGGACTGCTCAAGCGCCCGGATCAGCTTGCTGCCAATACTGTGTACATGTTGCCAGCCTGCCGGATTATTGCCCCATACGGCTCTGATGGAGCCGCTGGCACTGACCAACTGGCGGCCAGTACAGGGGCCGATACCACGCACCAGACTTAGCCGCAACCAGTCCGATGTTGCGTTATCTGATGCAGTCAATGGATGATCCCGGGATTAATGTCTGGCCTGATTGCGGACCGAATCTCCCAGATTGATGGGATCGGTGGATTGAGTCACCAGTGCAATAGATGCATCCTGTTGCGGAACCAGCACCATTAACTCGCCAATTTTTTCCTGTGGCAGCACCACCGTCTTGTCACTGATTTCATCATGAATGATGCGGCCTGCCCTATGTATCGAAAGAATGGTTCCGGCTTTCATATCATCTTTTAAACCCAGACTGATGCCAATAATTTGATGTTGGCCGGCTTCCGCGGCATCGTTGCGGATATACAGCACATGGCCGTTTATAGCATGCGCGGGATAGTCGGGAACAATACGCGTATTAATATCACGGGCCGGTTTAAGACGGTCACCACGGGAAATTTCTTCAAATGAGTGAATCACACGTCCCCTGGCCACGCCGTACTCTTGCGACGTTACTTTGATCTGCCCCAGATGATTTACCAGTATGCCTGCCACCTTGCCCGTTTTCAGATCATGGACCGGATCACCTGTACGGAACACATCAAATACAGCGCCTTCATTTACGGAAGAATTGAATTTCAGGTAAATCTTGTCATTGGCACCATAATTAATGCGCTCATCCGGGGAATCGAGAACATATCCAACACCTTGTGCTGCTTCTGGCGAAATAAAATCCTGCCGTTTCAGGGCAGTTATCAGCAGACTTGGATCAATGGATGTTTCCAGGCGTTCCACCGGTTTGATACGCACCAACGGCTGTGGTCGTACAGTTGCCAGTCCGCCCGTTTTTCTCTTTCTGGCATCAAACCAGATTTTATTACCCGGATAAATCAGGTCAGGATTACTGATATACAGGTTCCGTTCCCATATCTTCAACCATTTTTTTGGCTTCCTGAAGAAATAATTGGCAATATCCCAAAGTGTATCACCCTTCCTGACGATATAGGGTTGTGGAAGGTTGGGCTTGATGTCCAGACCGGCTGCCTGATTTGGCAATGGCAGTTCATTCGCGGCTGCAGGTAAGGGGACTTGCGTAAGCATCAGTGCGGGGAGTGTGCACAGCAGCCATGTCAGGAAGATAACCAGGCTATATTGAATTTTCATGTAAATCTCCCTGTTGGAAATAATGCATTTATAATACTAATACCTTCACAAATAAAGCCATATGCGTGTGACTTTATTTGCGAAGGTATTAGTAATATCGCAACGTTGCGGTTGGAACAAGATCAACCCTGCCTGTTTTGCCCCACCCGGTCTTCTTCTCCTGCCATCATACGACGAATATTACTATGATGGCGTATCAGCATCAGCAGGCAGAACAGGCTGGAAGTGGTTAAACAGGCGGTTGAAGTATGGAGCAGCCATGCTGATGCGGGCAGAGTGAATCCGGCTAGAATTGATGCCAGGGCGACATACCGCCAGGCACCCAGAGCCAGCAACCATACACAAAAAGCAATGATGGCTATCCATGGTTGCCAGGGTAGTAATACGCCAAACATGGTGGCGACACCCTTTCCACCCCTGAAGCCCAGGTAGATGGGAAATATGTGTCCCAGAAAGGCGGCAACGGCAGTTAGTGCAATGACTGTTTCATTTACTGTATGTGTAGTAGCCCACGCAACGGGTAATGCTCCTTTGCCGATATCTGTGGCTAATGTCAGCAGACCAACGGCTTTTCCCCCTGTGCGCGAAACGTTGGTAGCGCCGATATTGCCGCTGCCATGTTTGCGCGGATCCTTGCCGGTCAGCCAGCGTGCGAAAATCAGCCCGAAAGGGACGGAACCCAGCAGGTAGGCAACGGCAATCAGAAGGATGTGTTCAAGGGTCAATGGGCCGGGATATGTTAACACTAACTCTGGCCGTGGTCAGAATCAGTGTTAACATATCCTGATTGCCAGAAGTGTTTGCGGTCACGATCCAGCCGTTGCTGTAACCGGATCACACGATTACCTGTCAGATACGTGGGAAGGATATCTTCCAGGTTGGCGGGGTAGCCAAACCCTTCCGGGAATGCCGTTCCTTCCACTACATTATCACGTTGCAATAGAATAAGCTGATCGGGTGTGAACGGGGGTGTGGGAAGGTGTTGCGTCAACATGGCCACCATGCGGGCAGCAGGTGCAGGAACGGGAATCAGAAGTCGTTTGCGGTTTAACTGGCGCAGCATTATTTCAAGCAGATCACGAAAAGAGTACGCTACAGGACCACCGAGCGCATAGGTTTTCCCCTGTGTATGGCGATTACCGATAGAGACCATAAAAGCGCGGGCTACATCCTCAACCCAGACTGGCTGGAAACGCGTATTTCCTTCAATCACAGGCAAAAAGGGCATGGATCGGGTTAATTGCTCGAAGCGATTGAAGAAGGCATCGCCTGCACCATATATGATGGACGGGCGAAAAATGGCCCATTCCATGTGTGATTGCCGTACACGCACCTCTGCCGTGGCCTTGGTGCGCGCATAGATGCTGGCAGAGCCCGAATCCGCACCCAGAGCGCTCATGTGCAGGTATTGCCTGACACCTGCCCGTTTACAGGCGGCGAGAATTTGTTCGGTCCCATGGATATGAACGGCTTCAAATGTGTAACGGCCCTTTTCGAACAGCAGACCCACCAGATTGATGACGCAGCAGGCGCCATCAACGGCCTCATCCAGGCCGCGTCCACTCACTACATCTGTCTTGACCAGACGAGATCCGTTTATCTGCATGTCACGCGCCTTTTCGGGATGGCGACAGGCAATGGTAACGCAGTGACCATGCTGGCGCACGGCATGCGCTATGGCATGTCCGACGAAACCACTACCTCCAATAATACAAACATGCATACTCACGACATGCCCCCGTTTGCATCATGCCTCCGGCCCGCATGTGCATGAACAATATTAGACACGAGTGGCCAAGAAGGTCAAATCAGGATCTATCTTGCGCTTGCCGCACGACCCTCTACACTGCCTGATGAAAATGTTGGCATTCCCATGCAGGGGAACGGGAGGATTATTCATGCGTTATTTTAATCAGGATCAAATCATGGCCGGAGCACGCAGCGCCCTGAAGCCTTCACTTATTATCACCATGGCAGGGACCATTATTGTTGCAGTGTTCATCTATGGTATTTTCAGCATGAGCAGCGCTTCCGGAGCTAGTGAAATCTTTCTTCGCTTTGTCGGTGGCGTTGGTTGTCTGCTATGGACACTGTTTGGCCTGACAGCACTGGCCCGGCAGGTGCATGCTGGCATGCAGGGGCAATCCGTTCCGAACACCAAACAGGCCATGTGCTTTGCGTGGTCGCGCATTCAATCTCTGCTGCTGTTGCCGGCATGGGCGGTCGGTGGCCTGCTGGCGTTGTTGTTGGCTGAGTTGTTTGTTTTGCTGCTGGCTAAGATTCCGGGACTTGGGCTGGTCTGGCTGGCATTGGCAGGTGTACCGCTGTTGCTGCTTAATACCGTGGTGGCGATGGCTTTGTTGCTGGCATTGTTCAATATTGCTGCCCGCGTAGCCATTTCACAGGCAGATGCCGGTGCACTGCGTGACATTCTATGGCGGCTGCTGCGCCAACGATTTCCGGAACTGCTGATTTACAATCTTGGCGGCGTGCTGGCCACGCTGTTTGTTGCCGCACTGGTGCTTTCACCCATATGGCTGGGGCATCAGATTACGCAGGGATTGAGTCACATTGTGGCAGGACCGCAGATCGTGGCTGTTCAGGCAGCTGCCGGATTCTGGGGAGGTATAGCACACCTTGTTGCCCTGATTACCTTTGGCGGCCTGCTGGCTGCTATAGCCAGTATCCCGGGCATCGTGATAACACATATGACGCTGCTGGTGCATATGGAACTGGATGAACCGAAAACAAAGAAAGCCACTCCGGTCGGCAAGAAGGTGACGACGCCCCGTAAGGCGCCGGTGCGAAGAACTGGCGGCCGTACGGCAAAAACACCCACACCCCGCGCAAGAAAGAAGAAAGTGGAGCCTGTAGATAGCGGAACCGGTGGAAAAGGAACGGACACTTCTAAACCTGCTGAAGCTGATTAACCCTTGATGACAAGCCGTCAGGCCGCGCTTGAAGCAGCAGCCAACCTGCCAGCGGTCTTTTTTGATACGGCAAGTCAGTATCCCGATCGTCCTGCACAGTGGTATCGGACAGATCAGGGCTATGCTCCTGTTACCTACAAACATTTACGTTCACGTATCCGCCATGTTGCCGCTGGGTTGATGCGCGCCGGCGTCAAGCCGGGTGACCGAGTGGCATTGCTGATGGAAAATATTCCGGAATGGGCAGTGGCTGATTATGCCATTCTGTCCATTGGCGCCGTGACGGTACCATTGTATTGTTCCTACAGGCCACAGGATATGGCCTATGTTCTGCGGGATGCAGGTGCCAAAATAGTCATTACATCGGGCGGCAAAGTTGCCTGCCACTTGCTCGGCATTACTGATACATGTCCAGGGCTGGAAGCTGTCTATGTGATGGAAGGGATGGAGGACGGAGACAGCTTGCATTTATTCTCCGAACTGGAGGTGTCCGGCGCGGATGATGCTGAGCTTGAGTCCCGTCTGAAGCATGTCAGTCGTGATACGCTGGCAACACTGATTTATACGTCTGGCACTACGGGCGAGCCCAAGGGCGTTATGCTCTCACATGGTAATATTCTGGCCAATCTGAAAGCTATTCCCGATGTTTTCTCATTCAAATATGATGACAGGATGCTGTCTTTTCTACCCTTGGCGCATGCACTGGAACGTATGGCCAGCCATTTTCTCCCTTATACGTTTGGCATTTCTGTCGCATTCGCTGAACGACCGGATACCGTGGCTAAAAACATGGCCGAAGCACAGCCCACGATTCTCATTGCCGTACCCCGGCTTCTGGAGGTAGTTCGCAGCCGCATTCTGGGTCAGATGGCCAAACAGCCTTCTTTTAAGCGATACCTGTTTCGCAGCTTTCTGACATTGGGAACACAGCAGGTAAAAGTATTATCCGGGTGGGCCGGTGTCCGCTTTTATTTGCTTGATCGCTTGATCGGCCGGAAAATACGGGATCGTTTTGGCGGTAATATCAGGTTGATAGTTTCAGGCGGGGCGCCGCTGAGTGTGGAGGTTGCTGAATTTTTCAAGGCAATAGGAATGCCCGTTCTGGAAGGTTATGGCATGACGGAGGCCGCACCGCTCATCAGCGTTAATCCGGTGGATGACCCTCGTTTGGGTTCTGTGGGCAAACCGGTAACGGATGTGGAGGTCAATATCGCCGGGGATGGAGAGATTCTGGTTCGTGGACCCAATGTCATGTCCGGCTACTGGAAACGGCAGAAGGAAAGTGACGAAATGATTGTGAATGGCTGGCTGCATACCGGTGATATTGGCGAACTGGATG
>CAZJRL010000067.1:0-7868 GCA_964548425.1 uncultured Zetaproteobacteria bacterium
ATATTTCCGCGACCTGAGGCTTGAGGTTTGCGGTTTCAAAGGCTTCCTGCACCGGTGCAAAATCCGCAGGCTCGGATGTGACCTCAAAGCAACCCTCATCCGCTTTCTCCTGCACATCCTCGGCACCTGCTTCCAGCGCCACTTCCATCAGCGCCTCTTCATCCACTTCGTTACAGTCGAATACAAACAATCCCTTTTGGTGAAACATCCATGCGACACAACCGGATTCACCCATATTGCCACCGCCTTTATTAAATGCGGAACGTACATCGGATACCGTGCGATTACGGTTGTCGGTCATGCAATCCACCAGAATGGCCACACCATCCTGGCCATAGCCTTCATAGCGTATCTCCTCGATATTGGCACCTTCACCACCGCCAACACCCTTTTCAATAGCGCGGTCAATATTGCTCTTGGGCATATTAACGCCACGGGAGGCGGCAATGGCGGAACGAAGTCTGGGATTGGCTTCAGGATCAGCGCCTCCCAGCTTGGCGGCGATGGTAATTTCACGAATGAAGCGGGTGAATACCTGACCACGCTTGGCATCGGTGGCAGCCTTTTTGTGTTTGATGGTTGACCATTTGGAATGTCCGGACATGAATGAATGTTCCTTTGCGATTGATTTAAGCGGGATGTTAGCATGCAGGTAGTGCTTTCGTCATGGGTGTGAAAGGGGAGGGCCAGACATGCTGGTGTTTGAATTACGGGATGATGAGTTGGACCAAACGTCTGACTTCTGCTATTCGGCAATCTTGCAGAGTTAGTCTAGTTTGATCAGGATATGTGAGCTTATATTCTTTGCTTGTTCTTTTACAAGCAAAATACCGAAGCCCACTTTTTTCTCCTATCGTATCCTGGGTGGTCTTTCAAATTTCAAAATCACTGTCCGCCGCGAACAAGACGAACATAGTTGCTACTGGTCTTATTGATGGCGAAGTCGTTGCCATTACGGAAGAGGACATTCCACGCGCTGGCAGCATTGTCGGCATACGGGGACGCCGACCAATACCAATTGCTTGCTGTAGCCGGAAAGATGGTGGCATTGATGGCAGGCGCTATACACTGCCTTTCCACAATCGAGTTCAAAGCTTCCCTGTTCGGGACACGCCAATCAGTGAAGGTGGCAAAGCCGTTGCCTGTGTTTAGTGTTTTAGCCTGCTGCAATGCACCCTGCCATGTGTAGGTCGTGGCGGTTCCTGTGCAGGTGGTTCCACTCCATGTCTGTCCTTCAGAGCAGCGCTTCCACGTCAAGTGGGTTTTAATATCCGTTACCGTACCATTACCATTAAGCGTAAAATCAGCAGTAGGCGTGCTGGGCATGATCGAAATCGTCTTTTTGCACGTCTGAGCCATCGCCTGATCACTCCACATCAGCACACACAAACCCAAAATGATTATTCTCTTCATTTTAATCCTCCGTTATTATTACTTGATAAAGGGGACGTTACCCTTTTTGGTATTTCAACCTGTGTAATCCGCCCAGAATTCCGTGCCGGAGCGCATGGCACCGATACGCTGGATCAATGCGTCGATATCTTCAGGCTTGTCAGCAAAGTTCAATTTATCCGTCTGAACAATCAGTAAAGGCGTTTCATTGTAGTGGAAAAAGAAATGATCGTAGGCGGTGATGACCCGGCGCAGATAGGTATGGCTCAGGCTTTTCTCGAATCTGCGGCCACGCTTTTTGATGCGTTGCATGATGACATCCGGATCGGATTGCAGGTACACCACCAGGTCGGGCTTGGGTAAATCCGTGGCAACGGCGCGCACAACCTTGTCGTACAGCGCGAATTCGCCCTCACTGAGGGTGATGCCGGCAAACAGGCGGTCCTTGGAAAAGATATAGTCACTGATCATTCCCTGTTGGAACAGTTCCTGCTGGTTTAGCTCCTGCCACTGTTTCAGGCGGGAGAAGAGGAAGGATAACTGGACGGACAGGGCATGGCGCTCGGGATCATCGTAATATAGTTCGATAAAGGGATTGTCGTCGATGTGTTCAAAACATGTGGTAGCGCCCAGCCGGTCGGCCATGGCTTGCGCCAGCGTGGTCTTGCCAACGCCAATCGGGCCTTCAATGGCGATATGTTTGTGATGAAGGTGTTGCATTACCAGGGGTGCTCCTCATCAAGGCGGGGAACGCCTGATGCTGCCAACGCTTCCCGCAGTTCACTTGCTGTGTGATTCAGAACCGGATGCCGCCAGTTTGGCCGGATATCACATAAGGGTTGCAATACAAACATGCGCTCATGCATATGCGGGTGGGGCAGCGTCAGGTGCTTTGTTTGCATGACCGTATCGTTATAGGCAATGAGGTCAAGATCAAGTGTTCGTGGCCCCCAGTGTTCACCGGTACGTGTACGGCCATGCTGTTTTTCAATGGTCTGCAAGTGTTGTAAAAGTATTTCAGCCTCCATGGCAACATCCAGTAATACGATAGCATTGAGATAATCCGGCTGTCCGGGAGGACCCATGGGCGGTGAGCGGTAGATACAGGAAAAATCAAGTATTCGTAAGCCTTTGGTGTTGCCAATGCGTTTGCGTGCAGACAGGAAGGTGGCCGGCACATCACCCATGTTGCCACCAAAAGCAACCATGGCCTCTACGCCCATGCCACCGCGCCGCCGCGCCGTGGGTCGCCGGCCGCCTGTATATGCCCATGCGCATCGAGTGCGATGGCATGCACGCCGCCAAAGTAAACGGACGTCTGTTGCCAGTGACGAATGTTCCAGCCAAGGTCGGACAATGTGTGCTCTTCATCAGGACTTAGGCAGTCCGGCTCGCAATCCAGAACATTGCCTTCATTGTGAAGGCGGGGAAAACATATAGCTGTTTCAAGTTCCATCATTTCAAGTCTGTGGTGGCATAACACCTGGAGAATGGCGCCGCGCAAGCGGTTCGAGCCGCCGCTGCCGAGAATCAGGGCGGGCCGGCCATGACGGACAAAGATCGAGGGCGCCATCATGGATGAGAGTGTTTCCCCGGCGGCAAGACGGTGAAATCCCAACGGATTGATATCTTCTTCGCCCAGCATATTATTGAGATGGATTCCCGTGCCGGGTGCTACGATACCGGATCCTTCGCCATTGCTGGCAGTGATGGATACCGCTCGCCCCTCTTTGTCCAGTACGCTAATATGGGTTGTACTTCCATGCCTGTTCTCGGTTTCACAAGAATGATATTGTTTATTAATATCAAGACGTTCTTTTATTTTCTTAAAGTGATAATCTATATTTTTCTCACGCAGGAACTCCTGTGTTATTCCCGTCTCATGAACCCGGCTGTCAAAATTGGCGGCACGAGCATGACTGGCGGCGCGCAAGGCTTCGGCCAGCAGGACATTCAGTGGCTCATGGCGTCCGGATGTCAGCATCCGGTTCAGTAGCATCAGGCTGAATCCGGTCAGACACCCTCCGGATGAAGGCGGGGGGTTGGTCAGCATCCTGCCTCCCAATGCTGATATGGAAAGCGGTTTCCGCCGGATAACTTTAGCCTGTCGTAAATCATGCATGGAGAGCAGGCCTCCGGACTGACAGACATTTGCAATGCTCCGCGCCACATCGCCATGATACATCTCATTCACACCCTCGATGGCAAGCAGTTCGAGCAGACTGGCCAGGTCTGCATTTCTGAATAATTCACCTTTCTTCAACAGATGACCCTCCGGTGCATGTAACTGATGGCATGGTTGTTCGGAGGTGAGAATGGGTTCCAGCAATTGAATAAATGATGCCTGAAGGGTATTCAGTCGAACGCCGGAGCGTGCTGCATGAATAGCAGGCGCCACAACCTCCCGCACGGGAATACGCCCGTGAATCCGGTGTGCTTCAAACAGCAGCGCCATGAGTCCAGGTGTTCCAATCGCCGCGCGGCCGATATGAAAGGTTTGCACGGTATCGCCGAAATCTATCGGCATGGCGCGGAAATCCGCCTGTTTCAATGTTTCAATGCGGCGGCGAGGCATACGGGCAAAGCCATCAAACAGAATGGAAGCTCCATCCGGTTCCCGTAATAACAGGAAACCGCCACCACCTGCCCCCGTCAGCACAGGCTCGGCGATGAAAGACATACAGACACTGGCGATAGCGGCATCCACGGCATTGCCGCCGGCGCGAAGGATTTCTGCCCCGGCTTCCGCCGTGGATGGATGTCCGGCGGCTACGCATCCTGATGCAATGTTCATGTCTAACCTTATCGTATCATAGAGTTTCTGGGTTAATTTCCCGGCGTTATGAAGATAATGAAGCCCCTGATTCCGGACTGTTTGGCCAATTTTAACTTCGCGTTCTCGGCTTTCTTGCGTGTTTTCAAGGGACCGGCAAGCACCGCATGCAAATCGTTCTTTTTGCGTATGACTTGCACATGCCAGCCTGAATGTTGCAGTGAACTGGCCAGTTTTCTGCCCCTTCCAGCATCTTTAAATGCGCCAATCTGGACATAATACCCGTCCTTTATCCTGTTCTTGTCCTTCATTTCACGCTTGGTGACCGAAGCCGTCTGGTAGTCTGTTACGGCTTTCATTGATAGCGATTTTTTCCTCTGCGAAATAGGAATTTCTCCCGTTTTTTGAGTTGAGGATGTTTGATTTTCTTTGTTTTTATTTGCAATGCTCCGGGCAGGTTTGGCCGGAAGGGCGTACGTTTCTGGCTGAACAGCTTTGTTGGCAACATGAGGCGGTTCGGGAATAAACCATGATGGCGCAACAATCAGCAGGACAAGAAGAAGCGAGATCGCGATTGCGCTGGTTGCAGCCAAGCGATATTCGCGCACTCCCGCTATCCAGCTCAAAACTCTCATGTGTATGAGGAATTGCGGGCAGGTCTGGCCATTTTACGGCCGGTGAAGACGCAGATGGAAATTTTGTTGTTGAGGTTGAGTTGCCTGTGACCTGAACGGCGGGACAGGGATGGGTTATTTTTTGATATAACGCACATCAGGCAACCCTTTAAAATCATTATCTTGCGTCCAGACGATAGCCGAGTTGATTTGTGCGGTTGTCATGATAATGCTATCAGAAAGCGGTAACTTGTATTGTAAACCAAGCCGGGCAGCATGGATGGACAAAGAGGAATCAAGGTCAACTACTTTTCCCTGACGCATCATGGCAACAGCACGGAGCGCGTCATTTTCACTGCGTTGCTGCGCCACGCGCTTGAATACTTCATAGATACAAATTGAGGGGACGACCAATTCATCAATATTCTCAATCGCATCAGCAAAAAAACCTGCATGCGGACCGTCAGCGAAATATTCCAGCCAACCGCATGAATCAACAACATTCATACCCTATCCCTGTCCCGCTCAACAGACGTATCAATGCCCTGTAGAAATCCACGCATGGATTTCATATCACGAACGGGAAGCAGTTCAATACGACCGCAGTAGGGAATAACCTCCAGTTTTTCACCTGCATGGATATCCATTGATGTGCGCACCTTGCTTGGAATTACGATCTGAAATTTGGGCGAAACTGTAACTGTTTGCATGACACAATCCTTATCGATATAAGATAAGAACAACAATATCTTTTCGATAAAGATTATGCAAATGGCTCTATTTTATTCTGGCCAGCGAATCCGGATTGATACGTGCATCATTGAAGCGCACACCCCAGTGCAGATGAGGTCCGGTGGCGCGCCCGGTGTGGCCTATTTCGCCGATTGTTTCTCCGGCTTTGAGCCATGCGCCCGGATGCACATGGAGACTCTTCAGATGAGAGTACACCATCACCAGTCCCAGTCCATGCCCGATGACAACCGTATTACCGTTAAGGAACATGGATTCCGCCAGCAGGATACGCCCGGCAAGCGGATTGATAACGGGCGTACCTTCGGCAGCGGCGATATCAAGGCCGGAGTGGGGTGATCGCGGTTCGCCATTGACATAACGCCTGGCGCCGAACGGGGTGGAAACAATGCCGTCCACAGGCCTTCGGACGATGGCGATGTCCGGTCTTGCATTGACCTTCATTGCATAGGCGTTTCTGAGTGATGCATGATCAGCATGAATACGGGCCAGCGCTTTGGCATCGAAAACAGCCATTTTCTTTTTAACCGTGATGCGGGAAATGCGAAAATGACCTGCGCTGACATGTAGTTTGCCGGATGTATTCAGTGTTTCCGATGTCCACTGAATCATATAATCACCGGGCTTCCGGGCCAGATCAACGCCGACCCAGCCGACCGTGTGGCCTTTGGATGTCTTTTTGACCGGCCATGTTTTACCAAAGCATCGCAGATCAATATGTTGTCCGGCCAGCGTTGTTTCCACCCGCACAATATCACCCTGTGTTGCTTGCCATTCATGGGCGGTTGCACTGTTGATTCCGGCAAACATCATCCATAAAAAGAGAAAGCTTTGAATTCTTTTGCTTTTCATGATGATTCTCCATTCAGCACATTGAACAATAAGAAATCTAGTCAAATGCATCTCACCGCAGAGTACGCAAAGTTACGCAAAGGAACCCCTAAAACGGGTAAACCCCGGAGGCTGAACATACATTCAACCACAGGAGTAAGACCCCTGAACTTTATATCTTATCTTTACTCTGCGTAACTTTGCGTACTCTGTGGTAAATACTTTTTATACCACTTCCACGGATTCAACGCATGTATGCGCATCGCCATCCTGGAAGTGGATACGCACGGCATCACCTTGTTTTATCGAATACACATGCGTTAACACCTGGCCCTTCGCACCATAGCTGATGCTATATCCTCTTTTCAGAACGGCGCTGGGGTTCAGTGCGGCAAGGCGTCCCTGCTTCTGTTCGAAGCACTGCTTTGCCTGTTGTATCTGTTGCGAGGCAAGCAGGCAAAGAGGTCGATATTCACGTTCCACATGCATGCGCCGCTCATCCTGTAACGAGTTCCAGACATGCGAAAGTTGTACCTTTTGGCTCTCCACATCCATTCTGGCATGGGTCAGTAGATGGTGTATGAGTTGCTGCAACAGGGGCAGGCGTGGCATCTGTTTACGCAGGGTTTCATTGTCCGGGCAGGCAAGTTCCGCAGCATTGGACGGCGTGGCTGCCCGTTTGTCCGCCGCAAAATCGGCCAGACTGATGTCAATTTCGTGTCCGATACCGGTGATAACGGGAATGTCACACTCAACCATGGCCCGGACGACGGCCTCTTCATTAAAACACCACAAATCCTCCGGGCTGCCACCGCCGCGTACCAGTAAAATAACATCCGGCCGGTTTTTCATGTGCTGCAAACGCTTCAGAGCGCTGGCGATTTGCAGTGCAGCCGCTTTACCCTGCACCAGCGTGGGCGAAAGCGTCAATTGCAGCCATCCGGGTCGGGTGGAAAGTACTTTTTTCACATCCTGCAAGGCGGCGGTGGTTTCCGAGGTGACAATGCCGATATGACTGGGCAGGCCGGGGATTGAACGTTTGATTTCGGGCGCAAACCAGCCACGTTCGGAAAAATCTTTCTTGCGCCGCTCAAATTCAATCGCCAGCGCGCCGCTTCCGGTGGCTTCCAGACGCGAAACAATCATCTGATAGCGGCCTTGTGGTGGATAGAGCGAGATATGCCCGGTGAAAATATATTGCTGTCCTTCCTCGGGTTGCTGTGAGAGGCGCTGGGCTGTTGATTTCCAGATGACGGCAGCCAGTGATGCGCCTTCATCCTTAATGGTGAAATATATATGCCCTGATGTCTGCCGGTTCAGACGCGAGATTTCCCCCAGTACCTGTACGTCGGAAAAGCCCTGCTCGAGCACCTGCTTGATACAGGCAGTCAGTTCACTGACGGAAAGCGCTTGTTTTCTGAGGGATTGAGACAACATGGAGCGATACTAATCAGGTCCCGGGCATCTATCTACCGGGGAATCTTTTTTGCATTTCCGGGTATGGCGTC
>CAZJRL010000068.1:0-7867 GCA_964548425.1 uncultured Zetaproteobacteria bacterium
CTTTTTCCAGCAGGGGTTGTGTTGCTTCAGGCGTGACATCCCGCGGGCTGATACCGGTTCCTCCCGTTGTCACCACCAGATCCAGACCAAGCTCATCCGTATAGTAACGCAGCCGTTCCTGTATCTGGCTGATTTCATCGGCAACAACATCAGCCGCTTTCACATTCCCCGGCAGGGCCGTGACCAGCCCCTGCAGAACCCGGCCACTTTCGTCAGCGCGCATTCCCGTGGAAGATGAATCACTGATGGTTAATACGGCTGCCCGAATCATTGTTTTCTCCTGTAGATTGTTCTTGTCCGTCATGGTTATGCGTTTCTGCATAACGCTCATCAAATAAAGAGGCACTTTTTTCTCCAGCTATAAACTGTAATTCCTGTATCAATTCCCCATAACGTTGAAGAAAATCAAGTCCTCTTTGGGTCAGGCGGGTGCCACCACCGGATTCTCCTCCCGCTTGCCGCTCCAGCAACTTGAAGCCAAGCCGTTGTTCCATGGCAGCAAGGGAGGCCCATGCCTTTCTGTAGGGTTGACCCAGTTCAGCCGCAGCGCGGTTGATTGAACCATAGCGATGAATATATTCAAGCAACCTGCGGCGACCCTCACCGAAGACCGGTTCACCATGACTCTCAAGCCAGACCTTAAATCTGATGTCCATCACCATTAATGATGCATTTATAATACTATTTAACTTTACTTGTCAAGGCGGTTGTGATTTCCGGCTTATCTCTGATACCGGGTTTTTGTGCAATCAGGCGCTCTGTTGTGGCCGTTTCCTCATGGAATACAGTGATTAATTCCGGAAAGGAAGCTTGTAATTCCCCCGGCTCAAGCAGGAATTCCCGCCGCATGGAACGCCCCTTGTGCACAGTCTGATGATGACTCGTATAGGTCTCGAACAGCAACAGACCTCCGGGTTTCAGGGCATGGATCATGGCCGGAAAAATTTCACGCTGTAAAAAGAAAAAATTCACCAGCAGATCATACCTGCATACCGGAAATACAAATGTTTTCAGATCAACAACAAGGGTCTGAACCTGCAGCCCGCGCATGGAGGTCTGGCGTACACAGTGGCGTAATCCTTCCAGTGAAAAATCTACTGCCAGCACATGGCATTCCCGTTCAGCCAGGAAAATACTGTTCCGGCCAGTCCCCGCCGCAAGATCGAGCACACGGGGATGTTGCGGAAGTATTCGCAGCACTTCGTCTGCATGGGTCATCAGAAACTCGGGAGGATGCATGCCCGGTTTTCGCCCTGCATCCCCGTATTTCCTGTTCCATTTCGCCCGGTCTCCCATGTTAACCGGCACTCTGTGGTAAATATTTCCAGCACATTTTCTATCAGCTCCCGAGATGACTGACCAGGGAATCTTCAATTCCGGCGAACCAGGCCTGTATTTCTATGGGAAAGATACGGTTAAGCCAGGTGAGATACCCCGTTACCATCAGGATTCCCAGGGAAATAAAAATAAGACCCGAGATAATACCTGTGGTATGGAGATAAAGGGGATGCCCGGCGATTCTCACTTCCCACCCTTTCCCTTTCAGAAAGTGCCAGAAACGGCCATTCCGATCCAGTCTCCCCAAATAAATCGACAGGGTCATGAGGGGAAGACTCAGCCCCAAGGCGAAGATAAACAGGGAAGCAGCGCCCGTCCATGCGGTCTTCGCGGTTGCGGCCAGAACCAGCATCACACCGAGGATCGGGCCGATACACGCAGTCCAGCCAACCGAGAAGGTCATACCAAAAAAAAAGGAGCCGGCCAGGCTAAGTACTGGCCGTTGCCGGAAGCCTGCGCCACTGAATCCCTTGCCCATGAGTGAGGCCAGTCCGAACAGGATGATGAGAACGCCTCCTGCCTGAAGCAGGAACGCATGATATTGGCTGATCAAAGCTCCAAGTATGGTTGCGGTTGCTCCCATCAGTGAAAAAATGAGGGCAAGCCCCGCAAAGAAGGCGATAGTCATCAGTAGAATATTCTTTTTACTGCTCTGGGAGGCAAAGGCAAAATAAGCCGGTAAAATGGGTAGCGTGCAGGGTGACAGAAAACCCAGTATTCCTGCGATAAAGGACAGAGCCATGATGATACCGAAGCTGGTATTTCTGAGTCTCTGAGTAGCCGTAAGCTGATGTTCGTTATTCTCAAGAAGCACCTGATAGGCGGTAATCATTTCAATCATATTCGCTGCCGGGGCCAGCAGTGCCCGATCCTGCAAGGCTGCGATACTCTTCGCCGCTGCCTCCCTGTAGCTGATCTCGCCTGTCGCTTCACCTACCCGATAGAGCAGCAAGGCAGCCATGCCATTGGGTCGTAATGGCTTTTCAGCCACAAACAGTTCCTGTGGCCGATAAAAGCGGGAAGATGAACTGTTACGGGAAAAGAAGCCGCCCAGTTTCCGGTCGTAAAGGCGGGTAAAAATGATATCCGTCAGTTGACGCGCCTTATCGAGCCATCGGCGATTGCCCGTTGCCTTGTATGCATCGTAAAATGCCAGGCCCAGTGCTGCATTATCAGCCAACTGGCCATCCATGAATGGCCTGGCTGTATCTGAATCAAAGCGATGCCATGTGCCCTGCGGACCCATAAGATTCTTTTCAGCAAATGTAAGCACTGCCAGGGCATTTGTTCTACCTTGTGCGCCCGTTTCCTGAGCTGCAGCGAGCAGGGCGCGGGCCGTGGTGGATGTATCTTCCGCCAGTACCGCTTGTCCTTGTGCATATGAATGCCACGCATTTTCAAGCGTGCGCACATCATGTGTTATAGCATTGAGCAATGGAATACGCGGTGTTACCCTATAAATTGCAAGATGGAGTTGTAACCTTGCAGCCAATGCCGCCACAGTCACCGGCGCAGGTGTTTTTTTCAGCTTCCGCAAGATGTCCCCGGCAGCCGTTTTATCTCCGGCATGGCGCAATTGGAAGGCAAGGATTTCTGAACCGGCATCCGCTGATGTCATGGTTTTTTCCGTCAGGCGCTGGAGCATGGCGGCTGAAAGCCGGTCTGTTAAAGAGGGCGGCTGCTTTCCTGTCTCCCACGTAAGTCCGGGGCTTGCCGTTGCGGAGAAGGTAAAAAAGAGCAGGACCGGCAGCAGGATTCCCGGCCAGACACAGGGGCGATGATGGGTGATCATCCTGCCAATACTATTTTTTCAGGGCGATGAGCCGCTGTACGATACGATGAAATTCCGGTGAGTCCGCCATGAGTCCGCCGGCTTCAATGTCCGCAAGGAAATAACTCACCGTACCTTCCAGCATGGCAAGCCAGGACGGTTCCTGCGTCTGTTCGTAAAGTCCCAGCAATACGGCTGCCATGATACCATTGTCCGTGAAGTTTTTTGTCATGTCGAAGCGCTCATTTGCACGGTACATATCCAGACTGGTGCTTCGGCGCGAAAAAAAGCCGCCGGATACCGAATCATAAAGATTTTCCGCCGAAAAACGCGCCAGTTGTTTTACCCGTTGCAGATATTTTTTGTTTCCTGTGATTGCATACGCTCTAAGAAATGCTGCCGCTACCCAGGCATTGTCTTTCAGCCGCCCATTCAACATACCTTTCTTTTTTTGCAGGTCGTAATAACTGAACGCGCCGTTGTTTCCCGTCATGTTATACGCAAGAAATTCAAGCGCCTGAATGGCCGTACGCCGATACTGCTGCTTATGCAGGGATTCCGAGGCATTTAAAAACGTGATAATCGCTCTGGCGCCGGATACGGCATAACTGGTCCGGTCAACGGGAGGCATGCCAGCCTTCTTTCTCCCTGCCGCCGTGAAGTGATAATAAACCTCATCCGCCAACTGGCTGCCGTAGAATTCACCATCATTCGGGTTAAACAACACCCGTTGAATATAGGCCAGCGAATGGACGGCGGCATCCCTGTACGCCGTTTTCCCATATAAGGCATATGCCTTTAGAAACACATCAATTAACTGGCTGTTTTCAAAAAGCATTTTTTCGAAATGGGGGACTGTCCAGTTCCGGCGGGTATCATAGCGGAAAAATCCACCCTCAATCGGGTCGTAAATCCCCGCGATCATATCCTTTGTCTGTAGTGTCTCCACTGCGGATAATAAACGGGTCTGATCACGGCGTAATGCCAGCAGTTCTTTAAAAGACGGTCTTTCCCTTTTCTGTGATTCCCGGCGCATACCAAGTATTGCATCCAGAGTAATACGCAGGGGGTTCGTCCAGCGTGTAGCTCCTTGCTCTTTCAGTTCGAGAAGCCGCAACAGGACATCAGCATGGGGTTCTTTCCGGCCCAGTCCAAAACCGCCAAAGGCCGGATCAAGGCCTGCGGCCATCTGTGATATGAACTGTTTGGCATAATGATCAAGCAACATGGGTGTGGGATGGATCAGAGGCCTGCGTTCCGGCGCTGATTCCGCCGTTGGTGACGGCTCATAATCCGTGGCAAGATAATCAAGCGTCTTCTGTAGATTGGCGAGTAGCGTATCTGGTGGAATATAGCCCGGGGCATTCACCAGAGCCTCGCCATTGGGCGCGAATATGGAGGTGACGGGAATACCTACGGAGGAATAGCTTGCCGCAATGTCCTGCCGGCGATCATAATCTACAAAGACCGGGATGAAGTGCTTATTGATGAATGCGGCAACCGGCTGTTTGCTGAGTGTTTTTTCCTCATAAATTTGACAGTTGTAGCACCATGCCGCCGTAATAAGCATAAAGAGCGGCTTGTTTTCCGATTTTGCACGTATAAATGCATTGTCAGAATAATCCATCCAGTGGATGAGTGATTTGTGGTGGGTGTAGGCCCGGGCATCACCTGCTGACCATAATGACATGGCCAAAATACCGACGATTATCAGACATGCGAACCATCTCTTATGTAGAGCAAACATGCAGCGCCTCCACAGTCCTTTGGTGAAAGTATAAGCATTTCACCGCAGAGGATGCAAAGCATGGTCTGTTTTTTGCAACCGGACTGAAGGCAAGAGCTGGTCCGTTTGTATCGGATTATCAATGATCCATTGCTTATTCTTTTTCCGGAAGGGATAGATAAACAGGACGGATGAAAGATCTGTTTCCACTTGCAGGCCAACAGCTTTCTCATCGCCTGATTCAAGTTCGGTCACGATGGCAATGATATAACAGGACTTATCTTCAACAAATACCTTTAACTCATCGACAATCGTTTCAATTTGTTCGTTGAAATTGGTTTCAGGTTTTTTATCTCCCGGGCAATGCATTTTCAAATCTTCTCCATCGTTAATGGCGCGTATGCCAAAGGGGATAACCATTTCATACTTTTCCAGCATAGCCTGTGCCGTATCAAGGCAGACCATCACCAGTTTTTCTATTGTTTCTTCCTGATTCATTTTATCTTTTCTCCGTACAATATGTTTGCTGATGAAGCATGCTGAGGATACTGAGAACCAGCAACGCGGCAGTGGCCGTATGCGCTACGACAAAGATGACGGGCATGCTGAGTTGAATCATGGCCATCCCCAGGCCCAGTTGTGCTGTCAGCACCACGAGCATGACCATGCCCGTGAGGCGGGATTTGCCACCCAACAGGATGGCCTGCCAGGCAAGCCATGCTATATATAGCGC
Organism: uncultured Zetaproteobacteria bacterium; assembly: GCA_964548425.1. Lineage (GTDB taxonomy): Bacteria > Pseudomonadota > Zetaproteobacteria > Mariprofundales > Mariprofundaceae > JAUZQZ01. The sequence goes on from CAZJRL010000068.1 coordinate 5,569, forward strand.
TGTTACCAGTGCCATGATGCGGTGCGTCATGTGGATAGAAGCGGCGATGGCATGATCAGTGATGACCCTGCCGGAAGCATCCACATCCAGACTTCCCAGAAATGCAAATCCCCGCAGTAACGCTGATCCTGACCAGTTGACTCCGGCACAACCCGGAAGCCCGGTGCAGGCCAGCGCCGCATAATAGGCATCCGTCCAGGCTCCCAGAACAATCTGGATGGCGACAATTAACAGAGCGGCTATTATCCAGGGCTTCAATCGGTGTGCTGCATCCGGAAGCGGGGCGGGCATGGCATAGATGTCCAGCGTTAGCCACCAGAACAGCGCAAGCAGGGTAATGCCACCGGTCAGATTAATGATCATAATCCATGGATAGCGCAGGGGGGAGCCGTACCATGCGCCCAGAAAGGCCAGTAGCAGGGAGAGAACCAGGGTCAGTATCGGCACAAGAAGCGGTTGGCGAAGACGGCTGTTCCTGCGTTTAAGAAAAGCTGAAAAGACAACAGCAATGATGAGTAATTGCAGGATATTGGCAACGGCGCGATGAACCCGGTCGGCAGTGGCAGAAGGCATGATGGCGGATACGGCCGTGCGGGTCTTGCCGACGGCTTCCATTCCTGTTGTTCCACCTGCCGCAATCAGGCCATAGGAAGCAGGCCAGTCCGGGCTGCCCATACCGGCATTCGAAAGGTGCATGATGGAACTGGCATGGATAAGCGCCATGCACATCACCAGCGTTGCTACGACCAGGTACGGATTTATTGCCTCATGTTTCATTTACGGCGCATGGCTTTGATGATGATGAATAAAAACAGAATGCCGCCGATGGTGGCAATTGTCCCCCCGATACCCATCAGGGCCATACCCATGGTTTGCTGAATATTATCCAGTACTTCTGCACTGCCGCCGACCTTACGCGCCATACCGTAACCACCTGCCCATGCAAGGCCCAGAACATGCAGTAACTGGCCGATGCCATAGGTGTACACCTGGATCTTTGCCAGACGGGGAGTGATAGCGCCAAATCCAAGGTGCGGCAGAATGTCATAGGCCAGCGCCATAAAGGCCAGAGTCACCGCGCCGGTGACGCTGTGATAGTGGGCTGTCACCAGGGTGCTGCTCTCCTGTAGCAGATAACCCAGCACGCCACCCAGGGTAAACAACATGATCGAGAGCCAGAGAGCGATACGCAGAGGCTGTTTTTCATCAGTTGCTCTGGTTGCCCCAAGCAGACTCCACAATACAGCCAGACCCAGCGGCAGGGTGGCGGCAGCGCCGCCAATCTGCATATGCGTGGTAAACCATTTCTGAAAGTAGATAGAGGTTACGTGCATGGAGAGGAAAGCAACAGGCGTGAAGGCCACGGTGAACAGGGCCAGTGTAAACAGCAGTGTTGTCACCCGTGGCGATAGCCTGAATTTTACACCGCTGGCCGTTGCCAGCCACATCCAGGCAGCCAGCATGAGCAATGCATGGGTAAATTGTAGTACATGGCCGCCGAGCCAGAATAGGCCCTGATACCAGGTTTCCCCGGAGGTGTCGGTCCGGGGCATGGTGAAAAATGCCCAGAAAAAAGCAAGAATGGCCATGGTGGCAGCATTGGTGGCCGTATAAATACCAAACCGCATGCTGCCTTCCGGCGTGTTCACATGAAGTCTTGGAACGGAAATAAGCGCTCTTAGCACTAGCAGTGCAAAACCTGTTCCGGAAATAGCCAAACCGGCAAAGAAGACCGGATCATTCAGAAACGGGATATAGTTGCTCATAACCGGGCCACCGGCGCCTGTAAATGGGGAAATTGCAATGACGATTATGCCCGCAGAGGTGGTGATCAGAGAGGCCCATCCCAGCGGGATGAAACGGTTGATGGTATTCATATTCCACAATACGCCGGCCATGGCCAAAAACCAGAACACGTTTGAGAAGATGACATGGATGACCAGGGAGACATAAAAGAAATCCACGCTGGGGATGATACTTTTGACGATTGGCGTGCGTGCTACAACCAGCAATGCGGCATATATCCCGGCCATGAGCAGCGTGGCAATTCCCAGCTTCAGCCAGCCTCCGGCTAAATTTCGGCAGCGGGGGTCGTCGGGATAAAACCTGAAATCAGACTGTGGAGTCACGATCAATGCGGGTTAGAGCAATGGAGTGTGAAGAATGGTTTAATAAACATAAGCGGCATCCTACCCGGAACAAAAGCATAGAACCACGCACAAAACGAGCCTGTTTTGCCCCGCACCCAATTTTTTATGAACTTACAAACTTTATTTGCTATAACATCACTCACCAAAGG
>CAZJRL010000069.1:0-7586 GCA_964548425.1 uncultured Zetaproteobacteria bacterium
GATAATTGCTGTAAAATAGCTTCAGCTTTAGCGATTTCGGATACGGTTTCATTATCGCCAAGCTGTGACAATTCACGTAAAGCGAGTAGCATCTTTTTCAGTTCAGCCTGTACCAGATCACGCCTGTTTGCAGCTATCGATGTTTCCATCTGATCCACACGCTTTTCTATGGTACTTAATTTCCCCCGAATATTGTCCAGAGGCTGGTGTGCACCCATGTTTTTACTGCTGATTAGCGTAGCAGTGAGGGAAAATGCAGCCAGTAACAGTGCGAGACTGGCCAGAAATAAAGGCATGGAGGAGTGTGTGCTTTGTGGTGTTGAAGGAGATTGTACTCCCTGTCCCTGATCACGTGGTTCTTCTACGGTATTTTTTCCCGGCATAGCTTCCTCCTGCATGATTGACCTGACTGTAGCATGTTCATATGGCTTGTGCATACAAAGCATAAGCATAGATTTGAACGTTTGGAGGTTCAATGAGCAGCAGGCCGGATGAGCGCTGGATTCACGTGCGTGGCGCACGTGTTCATAATCTGAAAAATATCACACTGGATATCCCGCGTGACAAGCTGGTGGTGATCACCGGCGTGTCCGGTTCCGGAAAATCTTCGCTGGCTTTCGACACGCTGTATGCCGAGGGACAGCGGCGTTATGTTGAGTCGCTTTCGGCTTATGCGCGCCAGTTCCTGGGTATGATGGAACGTCCGGATGTGGATGCGATAGAAGGATTATCACCTGCCATCTCCATCGAGCAGAAGACAACCAGCCGGAACCCACGCTCCACGGTCGGCACCATTACCGAGGTGTATGATTATCTGCGCCTTCTGTTTGCCCGTATTGGCAGACCCTGTTGCTATAGTTGTGGAAAACCGATTGCCTCACAAAGCGCCAGCCAGATTATTGATACCATGATGAATCTTCCGGATGAGACAAAACTTCAGCTTCTTGCACCTGTCGCACGCGCCAAAAAGGGAGAATTCCGGCGAGAACTGGAGAAGGCCGGGCAGGACGGATTCGTACGTGTGCGTGTGGATGGGGAAGTCATACCCATTGAGGATGTGCCGCCGCTGGAAAAGAATAAAAAGCATGATGTTGAACTGGTCGTGGACCGTATCATGATACGCGAAGGGGTGCGTACGCGTTTGGCTGATTCAGTCGAAACATGCCTGCGCTATGGCAATGGTATGCTGATTGCGCTGGTGGATGGGGAAGAACGAGCATTTTCGGAACGTTTTGCCTGTCCGGATTGTGGTATTTCCTATCCGGAAATCGAACCACGGCTATTTTCTTTCAATTCTCCTGCAGGTGCGTGTTCCTCGTGTGATGGTATCGGTTCAAAGATGATTTTTGATCCGGAACTGGTGGTGCCGGATGCATCGAAATCGTTGAAGCAGGGCACGATTGCACCGTGGTCCGGGCGTGAGATGCCTTTCTTCCAGCAAACCATGGAGGCCGTGTGCCGCCACCTTGGAATTAATTCACGCACGCCATTTGCTGAACTGGATAAAGCCGCACAACATTTCATTCTTTATGGCTCGAATGGAGAATGCATATCTTTCCGGTTTTATGATCGTGGTTCGGTGCGTGAAGTGGTGCGGCCGTTTGACGGCGTAATTCCGGCACTGGAACGGCGCTATCGGGAAAGCACATCCGAGGAGGTGCGTGAAGCCCTGTCACATTATATCAATGATGTGCCATGTCCGGCCTGTGCAGGTTCACGTTTGAATCTGGCGGCCCGTCATGTGCGGGTGGGTAACGTTAGCCTGCCGGAGGTTGTCCGGATGCCGTTACGCGAGGCGCGGGAGTGGGTGCGGAATCTGAAACTGGGACCGCAGGATCAGGCCATTGCCGGACGGGTGCTGGAGGAGGTGGATGCCCGGCTGGGATTTATGATCGAGGTGGGTCTGGATTATCTCAGTCTGCATCGCACGGCGGGGACGCTTTCCGGGGGTGAGGGGCAGCGTATTCGTCTGGCTACGCAAATAGGATCGGCGCTGGTGGGCGTACTCTATATCCTTGATGAGCCTTCTATCGGTTTGCATCAACGCGATAACGATCGCCTGCTGGCCACGCTGGAGCGTCTGCGTGATCTGGGCAATTCGGTCATTGTTGTCGAGCATGATGAGGATACCATCCGCCGTGCTGACTGGGTGATCGATATGGGCCCCATGGCCGGTGAACATGGTGGTGAAGTGGTGGCGGCCGGTTCAATTGAAACTGTACTTACACATCCGCATTCACTGACTGCCGCCTACATGACGGGACGCAAGTCTATTGCCGTGCCCGATCGTATGCCGATTGTGCCGGATCACCCGATGCTGGGCGTGAGGGGTGCACGCTCACATAATCTTCAGCATATCAATGCAAGTTTTCCGGCAGGACGTTTAACCTGCGTGACAGGCGTGTCCGGTTCCGGAAAATCCACGCTGGTGATTGATACGCTGTATCGCGCTTTTGCCAAAAGGATGCGGCAGGTGAAGGAGCGTGTGGGCGCGTACGATGAACTGACTGGCACGGACCTGGTGGACAAGGTCATTGATATTGATCAGAGCCCTATCGGGCGGACGCCCCGTTCCAACCCCGCCACGTATACCGGATTATTTACACCCATTCGGGATTTATTTGCCTCCGTATCGGAATCGCGCGCCCGCGGCTACAAACCGGGGCGATTTTCCTTCAATGTAAAGGGTGGGCGTTGCGAGGCATGTGAGGGTGACGGTATCATCAAGGTGGAAATGCACTTCCTTCCCGATGTGTATGTGCATTGCGAAACCTGTGCCGGCGCCCGTTACAACCGCGAAACACTGGATATACGCTACAAGGGAAAGTCCATTGCCGATGTGCTGGCGATGACGGTGGATGAAGCGGCTGAATTTTTTGTCCATATTACCCCTGTTCGCCATCGTCTGGAGACACTGCGGCAGGTGGGCCTGGGATACATCCGTCTGGGGCAGTCGGCAACCACATTATCCGGCGGTGAGGCGCAGCGTATCAAGTTATCCCGCGAGCTGGCTCGCCGTGCGACGGGAGATACGCTGTATATTCTCGATGAACCGACTACAGGGTTGCATTTTGATGATGTATCCAAACTGCTGGACGTGCTGCATGCGCTGGTCAGGTGTGGCAACACGGTGGTTGTCATTGAACATAATCTGGAAGTGATCAAGACAGCCGACTGGATTGTCGATATGGGGCCGGAAGGTGGCGACAGGGGTGGGGAGATTGTGGTTGCCGGCACGCCGGAAGATGTGGTGGCATGTGAGGCTTCATACACCGGGTATTATCTAAAGCCCTATATACATCTCGAACAGCCGGTTGAAAGGCGTGCGTGATACTCATAGCTTTGCGCTGTCAGGAACAGGACGAACGGAGGAGCAGTGATGCTGAACAAGGCGATTCTTATTGGAAATCTGGGAGCGGATCCGGAAACGCGCTACATGCAGGATGGCACCTGCGTGTGCAATATCCGTATTGCTACCACTGAACGTTTCAAGGACCGCAATGGCGAGCGTCAGGAGCGAACAGAATGGCATCGCGTTGTCTTGTGGGGCAAACTGGGCGAGATTGCCAATCAATACCTGCACAAGGGCTCGCAGGTCTATATTGAAGGTAAAATCGAAACACGCAAATGGCAGGATCGGGATGGTAATGATAAATATACGACGGAGATTCGCGCCCGGGACATGAAAATGCTGGGCGGCAAGAGTGAAGGTGGGTCACCACGTTCGCAGGCGCCAGCGGAAAAGTCTGCACAGACAGCATCCACCGGTGATCCATTCGCAGATTCACCCGCATTCAGCGATGTGCCGGTGGATGATGATATTCCGTTCTAGTCTCTTACCGCAAAATCTCATGCAATATGCACAAGAGCTATTTACCACAGAGAGCACAGAAATACACAGAGGAAGAGCAGAGTAAATGAGAATGTCTGGATTTCCTCTGGGATCTCTGTGTCCTCTGTGGTTCAGGCCTGTATGATTCCGGTTTTTCCCGGGTCAGGACTACTGGGCGAAGAACAATCCCTGATTGATATCGCTGATGGTTACGACTCCCAGAAGTTTCCCGTTTTCCGAAACCGGAATATGGCGCAGGTTCTTAAGCCCCATATATGAGGCAGCCTTGAGCACGGGATCATCGGGTGAAACCGTAAACGGGTTGGCGGTCATCACTTCTTCTACCTTCATTTCCATCACTTTGGGATAGTCATCCTGCATGGCGACAAAATCCCGGCTATGGACATTATCATGAACATAATCACCAAAATTCGGATATAGCGGCAACAGCACATCACGCAGAGTTACAATACCAACGAGGGTGTTATCATCATCCACAACAGGAACCGCGCCACAGTGGCGGCTAATCATTTTGGTAACAACTGATCGCAGAGAGTGTTCCTTCTTTGCTGACATTACTCCAGTTGTCATGACATTACGTACAAGCATGCTTTCCCTCCATTTGCTATGTAATTATACAGCTTCCTGAATGATCTCTCTCATACAACCGGTAGCGTATCACAGCCACTCCTTTTTCAGCAAACCTTTCGTCCTGCACTATTCATACCCGGTTCAGCTTAAGCATGCATCCGGACAGGCATGCGGCGGTTACCGTATGCGTTATTGAAATGCGAGAATCTTCCTGAAATGTCAGCGCCACATGACGGGCACTGGCTATCATCCGTGAGCTGATAATCCAGAATATCATACCAGTCGCGTACGATCAGTGTGTTTCCGCAAGCCGGGCATGAAGTCGTACCGCCATCCGTATCATGCACATTGCCGGTATAGATGTAATGCAGGCCGGTATCCAGCGCAATCCGTCGTGCCCGGCTTAATGTGGATGACGGTGTGTGTGCAATGTCCATCATCCTGTAGTCCGGATGGAAAGCCGAGAAGTGCAGGGGTACATCGGCGCCCAGATGTTCCATGACCCATTTGCTTTCCTGCTCGATTTCCATGTCCGAGTCATTCTGTCCGGGAATGAGCAAGGTGGTGATTTCCGTCCATACACCGGTTTCATGGATCAGGTATTCAAGTGTATCCAGCACGGGCTGCAAATGTCCGGCACACAGCTTGTGATAAAACGTTTCACTAAATGCCTTCAAGTCTACATTGGCAGCATCCATATGACTGAAGAATTCACGCCTGGCCTCAGGGTGAATGAAACCCGCGGTAACGGCGACTGTTTTGATGCCGGCTTTGTGGCAGGCAATGGCTGCATCTACCGCATATTCAAGGAAGATGACCGGATCGTTATAAGTGAAAGAAACGCTGGCGCAACCTAATTCCCGTGCGGTTTTGGCAATTGTTTCGGGAGAGGCCTCATCACACAGGCGGTCAAATTCGCGGGACTTGGAAATATCCCAGTTCTGACAGAAATGGCAGGCCAAATTGCACCCGGCCGTGCCGAAGGACAGAACGCTACTGCCGGGCAGGAAGTGGTTTAACGGTTTTTTCTCGATCGGATCCACACAAAAGCCGGAAGAACGGCCATAGGTGGTCAGCACGATCTGTTCATCTTCGCGCTTGCGCACAAAGCAAAGACCGCGTTGCCCGTCTTTCAGCTTGCAATCACGTGGACAGATATCACACTGGATGCGTCCATCATCCAGCTTGTGCCAGTAACGACCGGGATAATGCGCATTTGGATTCACCAGACTCATCTCCTTTGTAACTGTTTTATTTATCCGAGGAGACGGATAACTGCCCAGCAGGATTGATGTAACTGTTTAGGTTGCCTCTGATTTGTTCGAGAATAAGGAAAACACGCGCAGTTTGCTTTCTGCAAATGAGCATGTTTGACACAGTTATCGGGCACATCAGTGGTGAGCTGAGCAGTTACTCCTCTTCGCTGAATTTCTCGACCGTATATACATAGATTAGCACATCCGGATGCCAGAAGCCGGGCGGCAAGCCGGCCTTGATTCGGAGATGCGCCAGAAACTGATGTGCATCCGGCAATTGCTCCCATACCTGAGGCAAAAAAGTGGCCTTCTGACTCCCGTACTGAAATACGACGCCGTCTTCTCCCGGTATGATTCCGGCAATCGTTTCTTCCTCGTTGTGCACATCCAGTTTCCGTGTGGGGGAGAGCAGAGAGATTTCGATATTTACTTTAGCCAGTTCGTTAACTGTCAGTGGGGGAAAGCGCGGGTCATGGAGTGCCGCAGCAACCGCATTGGCATGAATGTCCTCAAACAGTGGCCGGTTTGCCTCAAGTGAACCAATGCAGCCGCGCAGCCCGCCATGGATTTTCAGGGTTACGAAACAGGCGCCTTCTTCCTGTAAGCAGTCATCATGATGAGGTATGAATCCATTCAGCGACTGGCCAAGCGCATCAGAAATCGCCGATCTTGCGATAGATAGAAAGACCCGGCCTTTATCCTGATTCTTTTCCATCAGACTTAGCCCCGCCACTTACAGACTGACCAAAGGCAAATGCCCCATAGCCTACAACCTGCTGTTTGTTTCCCGCCGTATCGCCTGAGTTACGCAAGTCCAGCAGATGTGGTGTAAGGCCATGTTTACCTGATGTGGCGAGCAGGCCATTGATAGGTGTGGCGCCACAGGCCTGTTCGTGACTGACAGGCCATTGTTTGTCGAGAATATTATCCGCCGTGATTCGGTCCGCCTGTTGCGCCTGCTGATAAGGGAGGTAATGGGAGAGATCAGAGCTGATGACAATAAGCGTTTCATAATTTCCCCAGAGTGTATCCAGCACTTCGGCAACATCTTCGGGACTTGCATCACCAACAGCCAGTGGTACGAGGTGAAATTCTCCCAATACGCGCTGCAAAAAGGGGAGATGTACTTCAAGAGAGTGCTCCATGGCGTGGGCAGCATTATCCCGTATAACCTGTGGCAATTGCGCAATGCTTTGCATGGCCTCCTTATCCAGTGGTATTTCACCCAGGGGCGTGGAAAAGATATCTGACTCGGGCAGGGCCAGACCATGTACGGCCATCCGATGCACAGGGCCAAGCAATATCACGCGGCGGATATATTCCGTATCCTGTAGCAAGGTGTAGGCACTGGCGGCAATGGGGCCGGAATAGATGTAACCCGCATGAGGTGCAATGATTGCCTTGGGACGGATGGATATGGCAGGAGTGACTTGCGCCAGCATGGTATCTATCTGTTGTGAAAGCGTGTGTGCATCCGCCGGATAAAACATTCCGGAAACAGCGGGTGGTCGGATGTGCATATTCATCGTATTGGGCCTCTGTCACCTTATTGTAGTCCATCGAGCGGTGAATAGTTATAGATCCTGAGTTTATAGGTCCTGGCGGTCCTTCATGTTGTTCAGATGGTGTTTGATGTGGTGATGGCCAAAGCGGAAATAAATGATTAGCCCGATGCATGCCGCAATCATGATAGCGGTGATGAGCCCGATCAGGCCGAAGTGGTGCAAAATGGCCAGTCCGGCCATCCCCAAAGCCCGGCCCACAGTATAAATGATAAGTGACCAGCTCATGCAGTTGACAATTTGTAGCAGAAAGAATCGCCAGAATTCAATGCTGGAACAGCCAAAGAGGAGTGCGGCGATAATGCGCGTGCCGTACAGGTACTGGAAAACAAATATGGACCAGTG
>CAZJRL010000070.1:0-7585 GCA_964548425.1 uncultured Zetaproteobacteria bacterium
CGCCGAACATGATGCGGTAGACACCGAAAGCGACAAAGGTGAAATGCTCCAGAAAACGAATAAACAGGCGCATGACCAGCCAGGCCGAAACGAAAGCGACAGCAAAACCGGTAAGCAGCGGTACAAGCTGGGCGCCGGCAAAATCGTGGTAGTGTCTGAGAAGATCGAAACCACTGGCCGCCAGCATCACCGGCAAGGCAAGCAGAAAGGAAAATTCGGCACTGGCCTTACGATCAAGACCAACCAGCAGGGCGCCGATAATAGAGGCCCCGGCGCGGCTGGTGCCTGGGATAAGGGCGAAAACCTGTGCCAGACCAACCCATAACGCCTGCCTGTAGCTCATATCCTCCACCCGCCGTACCGCATATTCCCGGCCCCGGTGCAAATACTCCACAAGCAGGAAAACAATACCACCGACAATGAACATGGCAGCAACGATTTCAACCGTGAACATGGCCTTAATCTGCTTGTGCAGCAACAATCCGACCAAACCGACAGGAATAAAGGCCAGCACAACTTTTTTCCATAATTCGACATGCCCGAGGGTGAACTTTTCACGGTAATTGGCCACCACGGCAAGGATGGCGGCCAACTGGATAATCACTTCAAATGCCTTGTTTCCCTCATTCTGCGCCACACCCAGCCACTGACTGGCAACAATCATGTGCCCGGTGGAAGAAATAGGCAGAAACTCCGTCATCCCCTCGATAATTGCCAGTATGATCGCCTGTAATACATCCATCGTTTGTATCCCTGCTCGCCCGTTTTTCCAAGTTATGATTGTCGGCGACACCCTACCTAATGTAGGTTTGAAACAATACAGGTTTGGGCGCCCATGGTTCAAAAGTACCAAAATCTACCTACATGGAGGCACGTGATGTGGAACAAACTGCTGCATATACTGGACTATGCACGCCGTGTGTTTTCCGGAATGATCTTCCTTTTGGTGATTATAGTTCTGGCTATCACCATGAAGTCTATGCGCCCGTCCGTTCCCGACCATGCGGTGCTGGTACTGGATCCCAAAGGAGCACTGGTGGAGGAGCTAGCCGCGCCTGATGCGGCATTTCCCTTCGGCTTGCCGACAACGGAACAGTCGCGCATGCGCGATCTTGTACGTGTGGTTCAGGCAGCGCGCGATGATAAGCGTATTCGTATACTGCTACTGGATTTGAAAGACATGGACCGAACCTCCCTCACCAAACTGAAAACCCTGCGCCGAGCTATTGATGACTTCAAAACAAGTGGCAAAAAAGTCATTGCTACCGCGGACAGTTATTCTCAATCGCAATATTATCTTGCAGCCAGCGCCAATACCGTTTATCTCCATCCGATGGGCATGGTGCTGCTCACCGGCTTTGCCCTGTACCGCAATTATTTCAAGGATGCGCTGGATAACATGAAGGTGAAAGTGCATTTGTTCCGTGCCGGGAAATATAAATCCGCCGCCGAACCGCTTGTGCGCAATAACATGTCCCCCGTTGCCCGTGAGGCGGATCTGGCTTTGCTGACGCAGCTATGGAAATTCTACAAGCAGGGTGTGGCAAACATGCGGAACATCAAGGCGGAAGATATCCAGAATATGTTGGACCACCCGGCCAGCCATGCCCGTAAATATGGCGGTAACCTCGCACAACTGGCGTTGAAAACAGGTCTGGTAGACAAACTGGCCACGCATGCCGAAGTCCAGGCCACCATTGCCAGCCAACTGGGCATAGATCAGGCCGCTCCCTTGCCTTCAGTGACATACAAGCAATACCTCAGGTCGCTGGGGCCGGAGGATTCACCTGATGGTGGCAATCAAGTCGGCCTGATCGTTGCCAGCGGCAATATTCTGGATGGTAATCAACCATCGGGCGCCATTGGTGGGGACTCCTTCAGCAAGCTGGTGGATATGGCCAGATATGATAACCACATCAAGGCTGTTGTATTGCGCATCGATAGCCCGGGAGGCAGCGCCGTCGCTTCAGAAACGATTCGGCAGGCCGTTGAACGATTAAAACAGGCCGGCAAACCGGTGATTGTTTCCATGGGCAGCATGGCTGCTTCCGGCGGCTACTGGATAGCATCCGCTGCTGACGAGATATGGGCCTCCCCCATCACGCTGACCGGTTCCATCGGAGTATTCGGCCTCTTCCCCGGTTTTGATAAGGGGCTTGATGCGCTTGGCATTCACACCGATGGACTGGGTACGACGCAAATAGCCGGTGGCATGCGTGCAGACCGTCCCCTCAACCCGGAACTGGCCCGCGTTGTCCAAATGAGTGTAAATAATGTTTATGATGCTTTTATCAGGCATGTATCCCGGGGCAGAAACATGAATGCCGTCAAAGCACGCACACTGGCGGAAGGACGGGTTTGGACAGGCCAGGATGCCCTGCGTCTGGGTCTGGTGGACAAACTGGGAACACTGAGCGATGCCCTTACAGCGGCAGCAAAATATGCAAAACTGGGTGAAAACTATCGGGTAAAACGTATTCAACCTGAACCCGGTATGCGTGAACTCATCATGGAAACCCTGATAGGCGAAGCCAGCACGATGATGAGCAGAACATTTCCTGAAACTATGGCAATCCTTCCGAAGTCCTGGCGAAAAGGCTTCAAAGCACTTGAACTGTCACGTCTGATCAAACCTGCCGGCGGCATCTATGTCTGGTGCGACATGCCGGCATTATAGCTCATCCCTGCCATTGAAACATTTACCTTCTTTTTAGAACCAGTAACGTAATATCATCACTTTGCGTTTCGTTGCCGGTAAACTTGTAAACCTGTTTTATCAGGTCATGGATACAGTTTTGTACATCAACAGCATCCGTGCACAACCATTGCAGGAGCTTCTTGCCGCCCGGCATTTCTCCCCTGGGATTACTCGCTTCAGTTACCCCGTCCGTGTACAAAAGAAGGGCTTCACCACTGCCAAGATACAATTGCAGGGATTGATACCGGATTGAGGAAATGATGCCTGCCGGAGGTCCGGATGCACCCGCGGTCATACGGGCATGGCCACCCGTCATGTGGACAGGTGGTGGATGCCCGGCGTTGGCATATTCGATTCTCCCCGATGCAGGATGCAATATCAGGAGTACAACGGTAACAAACATCCCCTGACTGGTTGTAGCGCTAAATATCCTGTTAAACCGCGTCAGAATCGTCCCCGCTGCTCCGCCCTTCATCGCTTCGGAACGCAGCCCCATGGTCACGCGGGACATAATCAAAGCAGCCGAAACACCTTTGCCTGAAACATCTCCCAGCATATAGGCCACCCGCCCGTCAGGCAGAACAAAGGCATCGAAAAAATCACCCCCAATTTCAAGGGCGGGCTGATTGGAAAAGGCACAGTCATAGCCGGTAATCTCCGGTGGCAGGGAGGGAAGAAAGGACTGCTGCAACTGGCTGGCAAGCCGAAGATCATGCTCCAGTAATGATTGCTTCAAAAGTTGCTGATGCGCCCTGGCATTTTCGATGGCAACGGCCGACATTTGAGCCAGTGATTCCAGCAGGCACAGGTCATCCTTGCTGAATGAACCACCCTTGCGATTAATAACCTGGCATGCACCGATACAAACGTCCCGATAGAAAATCGGCGTACACAGGAGGTCCCTGCTCTGAAACCCGGTCTGTTGATCAAAATAAGGGTTGAACCGGCTATCGGCATAGGCATTATCAATATACAGGGAGTGGCCATGCTCCACCACCCAGCCTGCAATGCCACTACCCTTTGGCACGCGATGTAAATCTCTGAGCTTTTCCTCTGCCTTTCCGAGCGCAACCTGGAAGAGCAGATCTCCTGTTTGATTATCCAGGAGAAAAAGCGAGCAGGCTTCAGCTTTCATAACCTGCTGCACCGTTTCCATAATGCGCTGTAACAACACATCCAGATGCAGTTCCCGGGACAATATCTGACTAACTTCCAGCGCCTTCATCAGGTTTGCATTGCGGGCTTTGCATAAGCGAAGGAGACGGGTGGAATCAGGACTCATGGAACATCATCGCACAGCAGTTTCATGCTCCATCAGCAAACCTTCAGATCAAGCTTGCGAACATGTCCCAGTGAACGATGGAAACGCGCCCAGTTCCACTGCTTGCCCGGGTCCCATTTTCGTCCCGGAGAAATATCACAATGGCCAACGATACGTTCCGTGCTGATATCCGGATAAATCCCCATCAGCACCCGGCACAGGCGCGCGGTTTCCCTGTACTGTGCATCGGCAAAGGGTTGTAATTCATCACCAATCATTTCGATTCCGATAGAAAAATCATTACAGCCCCTGCGCCCTTCCAGTTCGGATTCCCCCGCATGCCAGGCACGCCGTGACACTGGAACGAACTGTGTTATAACACCTGTTCTATCCACCACAAAATGTGCTGACACCTGCAAACCGCCCAATTCAGCAAATGATGCATGTGCGGTTATATCCAGTTGTCCGGTAAATAGCGACTCCACATGATCCATACCATGATTCCCCGATGGCAAACTTATCGCATGCAGCACAATCAGATCAATCTTCACGCCGTCCGGACGGGCATTGTGATGAGGAGAATCAAGTTGGCGCATTGCGTTATGATGCGTTTTCTCACCCCATGGATGCAAGCATGAACTATACTCGGCCAATGAGCATACTTGCTATTTGGTTTACAGGACTGATATTTGCCATCCTGCATAGCGTTTTTGCAACACAACGTTGTAAAGATTTTTTTTATCGCATCGGCTTAAATCCAAAATCTTACCGCCTGAACTATACGCTGATTGCCTTTGTATTAACCGCCTTATGGCTTGGCTTTGTATATCAATTGCCGGATACCGGACTTTACCGCATACAGGGCTGGACTAACGGTTTGATGCGGGTTGCCCAGTTTTACGGGCTGGTAATCGTGATACTTTCATTCCGTGCTATTGACACTTCAGCGTTTCTGGGGTTTTCCGCCAGCCCGAAGCAACAGGACAGCTTTACGGAATACGGTATCTATCGCCATGTACGTCATCCCATGTATTCCGGGGTCATACTGATGCTTCTGGCCAACCCCGTGCAAACCGTAAATAGCCTGAATCTGTTTGCCGTCATTATCCTTTATTTTATCATGGGTTCAAAACTGGAGGAGCGGCGGATGCTCACCATGCACCCGCGGTATGCCAATTACCAGCGCCGTGTTCCTGCATTTATTCCACATATCAGGCAGGAAATACACAGTGAGTAAGGTGGAAAAGAAAGGAATTGTACTGGCTCTGGGAGGCGGAGGCGCGCGCGGCATCACGCATATTGGCGTGCTTGAGGTGCTTGCACGTGAAAATATTCCAGTTAGAGCTGTTGTTGGCACCAGTATTGGTGCGGAAATCGGTGCTTTCCTTGCGGTAGGAACCTCCGTTGAAAGAATGAAGAAACTGGCATGCCGTATGGACTGGATCTCTACCATGCGTCTGTTTACACCGGATTTTGGTGAGGCGGGGCTTTCCGCCGGAAAAGGTGTTCGAGAATATCTGGCCCCATATATGAAAAACAAACCCATTGAAAAACTGTCTATGGGGTTCGCCGCTATCGCTGCCGATCTTTCCACCGGTGAAGAGGTTATTATACGAACGGGCGATCTGCTTGATGCCGTACGTGCAAGCATTTCATATCCGGGTTTGCTCTCACCACTGGCGAAGAACGGGCAATTACTCATTGATGGCGGTATGGTAAATCCGGTCCCCTTTGATGTAGCACGAAAATGTTTCGGCGGCCCTGTACTCGCTGTGCAAGCGCATACAAAGGTTGAACAACATGCCATGCACCGCGAACAGGAGGCGCCTGAATGGGAGAAAAGACTGAAGGAACTACTCGACCACCCTCTGCTTCGGATGTCTCCACAACTCACAGCATGGTTTAAGGGATTCCGGCGGACACGTCAGCCCTCCAACAGAGAGGAAAGAAATCTCGGCATCAGTTCGGTGATGAATCAGGCACTTCTGATCAGTGAAGATATGCTGATGCATTTGCGTATGCAGATTGCGCCGCCTGATCTTTTGTTGAAGCCTGACGTGAGTGAAATCGGATCATTGGAATTTTATAGAGCCAAAGATGCCATTACAGCCGGATGCGAGGCTGCCGAAACTGCGCTTCCCGCCATCAGGCAACTTTATTCCTGACAATTTTCCAGTCACACTAGGGCCATGAACAATCATAGTGGAAATGAAACCGCCCGCTTAATGAAGCGGGCCACGTATGCTTCCATGGCGACAGCCATTATTCTGATTATCGCCAAACTGGTTGCCTGGCTGTGGACCGATTCAATCAGTATCATGGCTTCACTCATTGACTCATCTCTGGATGCATTGGCCTCTCTGATCAACCTGCTGGCTGTACGTCATGCGCTTACGCCTGCAGATCGTGAACACCGGTTTGGTCATGGGAAGGCAGAATCACTGGCGGGTTTAGGGCAATCCATGTTTATTGCAGGCTCCGCCGGTTTCCTGATGCTGGAAGCAGCCGGCCGATTTATTCATCCACAGCCCGTGCACGTTGTTGGCATTGGCATCGCCGTAATGATATTTTCGATTATCGCCACTCTGGTGCTAATGATGATCCAGCGCCACGTCATCAAGCTGTCCGGTTCCACAGCCATCAAGGCCGATTATCTGCATTATTCCACGGACCTGCTGGTCAGTATCAGCGTCATTATCGCCCTGCTCCTTGCCTCCTGGGGCTGGCCCGGATTTGATGCGCTCTTTGCCGTTGCTATTGTCGCCTACATACTCTACAGCTCATGGGGTATTGCCAGTGATGCCATCCAGAGCCTGATGGATCGTGAGCTTCCGGATAAGGACCGCAAGCGTATTCATGAAATTGTGTTCAGCCAGAAACATGTGAAGGGCATGCATGACTTGCGCACACGCCGGGCCGGCACGACGGCCTTTATCCAGTTGCATCTTGAACTGGATGATAATCTGACATTGCTTCATGCCCACTCCATTGCCGATGCGGTGGAAACCAGGATCAGGAATGCCTATCCGGACTCCGAAATCATCATTCACGAAGACCCGGCCAGCCTGATGGAACCGGCGCCCGAATTTGACGAGGATGTACGTCAGGAGGATGCCGATTAGACGCTCTTATCCGTGGAATCTCATGCAAAATGCACAAGATTTAACCACTTGCCTGCGCGCCGCGTGCAAGCAGGCATAGAGCACAGAGACACACAGAGGGAAACAGTACTTGAGAATAACCCTGATCTTTTACCTCGTTCAATTTTCCTCTGTGTCCTCTGTGGTTCACGGCTTGTTTGGTTCTGGCTACGCTGGCTTAGCCTGCACTATTCATAAATGCTGCCACCTTCAGGTCGCCCGAAGGGTGAGGGCCAAAGGCCCGAATCAATCATCACGGCGATTCATGAATAGTACAGGTTAGATAACAGATGGATTAACGGTTACGAATAATATTCTCAACCTCTTCCTGTATCTCAGGACTTAACATCTTCATTCCTTGTCTTGCATGATTTTTCCAATCCAGTGCGTCCCATGCCTGCTCAAGGTCATGGGTGCGAAACTCAAGCAGCACTTCAAAAAGGGATTCTGCCTGCTGAATATCCTTTTTCCGCTTCGCTTCTTTTG
>CAZJRL010000071.1:0-7408 GCA_964548425.1 uncultured Zetaproteobacteria bacterium
GACGAAATGATTGTGAATGGCTGGCTGCATACCGGTGATATTGGCGAACTGGATGCGGACGGTTATTTACGCATTACCGACAGAAAAAAGGATATGATTGTAAATTCAGGTGGTGAAAATATTGCTCCACAACGTATTGAAGGTCTTCTGGTGGCTGATGAGATGATCGAGCAGGTAATTGTTTATGGCGATAAGAAACCGTACCTGGTGGCGATGATTGTACCTGCGGAAGAAGCCTGCGTGACATGGGCGCATGATGAAGGGCTGCCGGAAACGGACTGGGCGCATCTGCTAGTATCCAATATTCTACGCAAGACATTGCAAACCCGTATCAGTGAGCGTTTAAGAGGGCTGGTCCAGCATGAGCAGGTACGCCGCATCTATATCCACTCGCAACCGCTAACCATTGAGGAAGGCTTGCTCACTCCGACCATGAAAATCAAGCGCCGCAAGGTGTATGAACAATTTAGAGAGAAATTGGAAGGGCTGTATTAATCCCTGAAATTGACGAACTTCAATGGCCGGTCGCTATCCATACCTCTGATTAGGGCCATGATAGCCTGTAAATCATCACGTTTCTTGCCGGTAACACGCACCTGATCGCCCTGAATGGAAGCCTGAACTTTCATTTTTTCCTGTTTGATGACCTTGACGATTTTTTTGGCCAGATCCTGGCCGATGCCCTGCTTGATCGTAATGAGCTGGCGTTTGGTGCCACCGCTGGCATCTTCCGCTTCGCCATATTCGAGGCATTTCGGGTCCAGATTTCTGCGCACCAGTTTGGCGCGAAGGATTTCAGCCACGGTACTCAGTTTGTAATCGTCATCGCCGATGATGGTGATGCCTTCATCGTTCAATGTGATGCTCGAGTTACCACCTTTGAAATCATAGCGCGTGGTAATTTCCTTGTGTGTCTGATTCACCGCATTGTCCATTTCCTGCATATCGGTTTCGCAAACCACGTCAAAACTGGGCATAAGGGCCTCCCGTCAGAGTTTTAATCAGTATGTCGTGGCAGGGTAGGGGCCATGACGGGGCTTTGACAAGCTTTGCGTTTGCCTTAAGCATACGAAAAACTAGACATGTACGAGTGGAGGATGATTGCAATCTAACGGAATACAGCAACGGGACTTTGCGGACAGTACCAGGGCTTTCGCGAAAAGGCGCAAGCATGCCTTTCCACGATTCAACCGTGTTATGGTGCGGGTTTTTCTGGGGAGCATGGCCTGTGCCGGGTTGATATGGGGGTTGTTCGCTGGCGGAGAGAATGTTGTTGCAAGTACGGCAGGTACGCATGAGGAATGGATTGCTGCGGAGATAAACAGACCTGCAACAGTGGATTCAATATGGCGGCATGCAACTATCAGGAAAGGAGATGCTGCTGTTTACGTGCTTTCCCGACTTGGATTCCCATTCTCCGAAGTGAACCGCATGATTGGTGCGGCCAGGCCTGTCTATCCCCTGAAACAGGTCGTGGCCGGACGGGATTTCGATCGCCATGATCAGGGCACACATACGGATGTCTATTACCCTGTCGATAGCAGTCATGTTTTGCATTTAAGTCTGCGTGCGGATACATGGAATGCAGCCCTTGAGTCCAGGGCTGTTACCACCCGACAACTGGTCTTTCAGGGGGAGATCAGGGAGAGCCTGTTTGTTGCCGCGGCGCATGCCGGTATGGATGATCGAACCACGATGAATCTGGTAGATATTTTTGCCTGGGATGTTGATTTCGCTCGTGATCTGCGTACCGGGGATCACTTCAAAGTACTGTTGCAGGAACGTTTTGACAGACGGGGAAAATTATTTGATCGCGTGATTCAGGCGGCTGAATTCGTCAATCAGGGTCATATCTTCCAGGCTATACGCTACACGTTCCCAAATGGTCGGGTGGAATACTTTACACCCAAAGGGAAAAGTATGCGCAAGACGTACTTAAAGGCTCCGGTCAAGTTCACGCGTATTTCCTCACGTTTTCGGTTGCGGCGCAGACACCCGATCCTCGGTTATACACGGGCGCATCGTGGCGTGGATTACGCTGCACCTACGGGAACGCCTATCCACGCAGTGGGTGACGGCCGCGTTGTATTTGCGGGCTGGAAGGGAGGCTATGGCCGCTTTGTCCTGATCCGGCATACTAACAGCAATCATGCTACGGCTTATGCACATATGCGGCGTTACGGGCATGGCATCAAACGGGGTGTGCGCGTGCATCAGGGACAGGTGATTGGCTACGTGGGAATGAGCGGTCTGGCTACGGGCCCACACCTGCATTTTGAGTTTCGCGTGCGCGGACGTGCGGTGAATCCCCTGCATGTCAAGCGGAGGCCGGCAAACCCGGTCCCTTCTACACAAATGGCGCACTTTCGGCAACTTGCACAACATGTGTTGAACCGCATAACGCAGAGCCCTACATTGCTGGCATGGGAATGAAGGGGTCCGTGGTGAATAGTCCCCGAACTTCTACCCGGGACTGGCTTTGCAAAGCCCGGCGGGTACTTGAAATTGAGCAACATTCTATTGCTGCTGTAGCTGATGCGCTCAGTGATGATTTTTGCCGGACGGTGGAATGTATCCTTGAACTGGATGGGCGTCTTGTGGTCATTGGTATGGGTAAATCCGGTATCATTGCCAAGAAGATTGCTGCAACGTTTGCTTCTACGGGCACTCCCGCTTTTTTCGTGCATGCCGCCGAGGCACAACACGGTGATCTGGGCATGATTACCCGTCACGATGCCGTGCTGGCGCTTTCACATAGTGGCGAAACTGATGAAGTGGTTAAGCTTCTGCCCATCATTAAACGGATGGGGGCGCCGCTGATTGCTATTACGGGTCGGCTGGAATCCACACTGGGCCGTCATGCCGATATGGTGTTGCATGTGGATGTATCGCAGGAGGCATGCCCCAATAATCTTGCACCCACGGCTTCAACCACGGCTGCGCTGGCGCTTGGTGATGCTCTGGCAGTGGTCGTGCTGGAATGCCGGGGTTTCAGCCCGGATGACTTCGCACGGTTTCATCCGGCAGGCAGCCTGGGTCGTAAGCTGATGCGAGTGGGCGATTTGATGCATAAGGGTGCTGAGTTGCCTATGGTACAATTCGATACGCCATTGAAGGATGCGATCATCACCATGAGTTCTCACCGTATGGGGATTACCGGCGTTATCGTGGAAGGCCGGCTGGCCGGATGTATCACGGATGGCGATCTGCGTCGCATCATGGAAGTCGGTGACCTGAATCTGGCGCGTCCGGTAGGCGAGTTAATGCATCGGTCGCCGCAAACCATTACCGCTGATCATCTGGCATCCGAGGTCGTGCGCCTGATGGAAAAAAAGAAAATTACCGCTGTATTTGTACTGGATGAAAATGATGAGCCGGCGGGCGTGGTGCATCTGCATGATCTGCTGCGGGCAGGTGTGGCATGAAGAGGTCATTTCAGACATTTCCATTGCAGAAGGCGCGCGGCATCCGGATGTTAATTCTGGATGTGGATGGCGTGATGACGGCAGGCTCGATTTTTATGGATGATAGCGGTGAGGAAATAAAGGCCTTTAACGTACGGGACGGGCATGGCATTAAATTGCTGCAACGCGCAGGTATTCAGGTGGGCATTCTTACCGGGCGCACATCCGGTGTGGTGGAAAGGCGGGCGTCGGATCTGGGTATTGAGCATGTGGTGCAGGGCAGCCTGAACAAGGCGGAAGGTTTGAAGATATTATTGTCCGGATCAGGGTTTCGTGTGGAGAACTGTGCCTACATGGGTGATGATGTGCTTGACCTTGAGCCCATGCGCCATTGTGCCCTGGGGTTCGCACCGAGTGATGCGCATCCATCAATACTGCAACATGCGGACTGGATATCCGGTTTTGGCGGCGGACGAGGTGCGGTGCGGCAGGCGGCAGAGGGGCTGATCCTGGCCAATGATAGCTGGATACGGGTGATTCAGGAGCCTTATGGCGTTTCTTCCGATGATTGCGGTTGGCTAGCATCCTGTCGGACTTAGGAAAAACTTGTTGTGCGGCAGGGAAGCGCTGAACAAACCATGATCTGCGACACCTGGATGACGTGGCTTAAATGGGGGTTTCTGGGGCTTGCACTGGGGAGTGTGACTGTTGCGGCATTTTTGATGTGGCAGGCACAGCAGGGGCAACTAAAGCTTTCCGGCAAGCCGGTGGCGGGAAAGACGCCGCGCACGCATGTGGACAAACCTCTGATCGTTGAACGGGAGGCCGGACACATGGTGTGGCGGCTGAAAGCGGTAAAAGCGGAACAGCAACTAACAGGTACGATGCATCTGCTGGGGCCGGAGTTAGAACTGTTTACCGAGAGTGGGAAAAAAATACCGATGACAGGAAAGGAAGCATGGTTCAAACCATTATCCAAACAGGTGCAATTCAAGGGAGATGTGGTGGTACAATATGGAGCATGGTATTTGTACAGCGACAGCGTGCGCTATGATCATCAGAAAGGTGCTGTGATGGTTCCCGGTCCCTTTCGTATTGAAGGGAAAACTACGCATGTTCGAGGCCGGAATCTAACAGCATGGCGCGCCACACAGCACGTTCGGGTGGAAGATGGCGTGTGGATCGAGGATACGCAGCCTGTACAAATGAAGGTTATGCCATGATACGCCGGGTTGCCATGTTTGTGCTGGTCGCTGTTTTTGCCGGCATGTATCCTGCATGGGCCGGACCGGTTACGGTGCAGGCTGATCACCTGGACATCTGGCATGATAAGAAACAGGCGCTGTTTACTGGCAACGTTTATCTGAAGCGCGATGATTTTGAGTTGTTCGGCGATAAACTAAGGGCTTTTTATGCCGAGGGGAGCGGCATTGAGCGTGGTGTGGCGACAGGGCATGTGCGCATGCAGCAGGGGGATAAACACGGGCATGCAGACAAGGCCGAACTGGATAATAAACACCAGATACTGACGCTCACCGGACATGCCGTGATGGAGCAGCCGGGGGGACGCATTGAAGGTGAGATCATTATCCACCACATTCAGGAAAAAACTACAGAAGTGCGCCGGGGGAAAGGCGCCCGGGTAAAACTGAGAATTGATGCGAATTCGACGGATAAGGCCTCGGGAAAGGCGCCATTGGGGACGTTTCCTTGAGTGAAGTCCATCACCTGTCTGCTGAAAATTTAAGTAAATCCTATCGCAAAAACCGGGTGGTGCATTCGGTTGGGATAGATGTGTATTCACGTGAGTGCGTCGGGTTGCTTGGGCCCAATGGTGCAGGCAAAACAACCAGTTTTTATATGGTTTGCGGTCTGGCGAATTGTGATGAAGGATCGATTACCCTTGACGGGGAGGATATTACACATCTGGCGATGCATCACAGAGCCCGCCGTGGTATCGGTTATCTGCCACAAGAAGCGAGTATTTTTCGCAAATTGACGGTTCGGGAGAATCTTTTAAGTATTTTTGAAACACTGGATATACCGCAGGAAGAGACCGAGGAACGGCTTGAAGATCTTCTTCTGGAACTGGGCATTGAGGGTGTGCAGCATCAAAAAGCTTACACACTATCCGGTGGTCAGCGGCGGCGTACCGAGATTGCCAGGGCGCTGGTGACACAACCCAGGTTTCTACTGCTCGATGAGCCATTTGCCGGTGTGGATCCCATCGCCGTGGAAGATATTCAGGCCATAATCAGTGATTTGAAGGCGCGTGGTATTGGCATTCTGATTACCGACCACAATGTACGTGATACCCTGTCTATTTGTGACCGGGCATACTTGATGAGTGCGGGCGAGATTCTGGTGCAGGGAACGCCGGATGATATTGTGGCGCACCCGGATGCACGCAGGCTGTATCTGGGTGAAAGCTTTAGCATGTGAGCTCATGTGAGGATGAACACAGATTTGTGAAAGTGGAGTGTGAGAATAACGGACATGAATGATTTTGAACATGGTATTGTAGTTGCGATGACGGGCGCCTCGGGTGCTGCCTATGGTTTGCGTTTGATACAGCGTTTGGGGAAGGTCGGCATACAGCAGCATATTCTGATTTCGGATGCTGCACGCGTGGTGCTCAGGCAGGAACTGGATATTGTGCTGCCTGTATTGCCGGGACAGGTGGGTGATTTTTTGACGCAGCATCTGGATATCGGTAAGAAGGATATGCAATGTTATGCACTGGATGACTGGTTTTCTCCCGTGGCATCAGGGTCGGCAGGTATCCGGCATATGGTGGTTGTTCCCTGTTCTATGGGAACGTTGGCACGAATTTCCACCGGGGCATCGGATAATCTTATTGAACGTGCCGCCGATGTGATGATCAAGGAAGGTAGACGCCTGATCCTGATGCCACGGGAAACGCCTTTGTCACCCATTCACCTTGAACACATGCTTTCGCTCACTCGTATGGGCGTACATATGATCCCGGCCATGCCGGGTTTTTACCATCGTCCGGAGTGTATTTCGGATCTGGTAGACTTCATGGTAGACAGACTTTTATCCCATCTTGGTATCGAAGACAAGGAAAGTAAACGATGGGGCGGATAGCCTTCATATGTATTTCTGCCCTGCTATTGGGTGGTTGCGCTGCTACGGCAACGGTGGCGGCAGTACCGGGAGCACTTATTGAAGGTGCGGTCAATTTTTTCCGCAGTCAGGAAGAGAGCCTTCCTGTCAACATGCGAAAATCGCTGGCATCGGTTCAGCAGGGGCTTCGCCAGATGGAACTGGATGTAGATGTTCTGGAACCTGTCCAGGAAGGCTATGCTATTCAATTTGGCAACGAGAAGCTGGATGGTACAATAGAATTAAAATATCAGACGGCCATGCTGACGACGATCTCTATTATCGTGCATCGAGGCGTAGGGCGCCAAAATTCAGTTGAGCAGGCAATTATCAAAATGATCCGGAAGGTTTCCGAGCAAAAGGATACGCATGCGAAATTTAATTTCATGAGATATCATAATGTTCGTGTTAAACCCTCGATTAAGACACAGCGGATTGGCTGGTACAGACCTGGTGCTTTTCTGGAAGCGAGCAAATCCAGAAAGGATGGTTGGCTCAGAATCAAAATGCCATCCGGAAAATGGGGCTATCTGAAAGGAAAATTGCCAAAAAAACGTGGGTAAGGAGATGATATGGCATTGGAGCAAACGGTACTGGATGATGTCGCGGAAAAAATAGCCGGAGGCCTGCGCTTGCTCGGTGGAATAAAGGATGAGGCGCAAGCACAGGTAAAGGCCATCGTGGAAAGTGCGCTTGACGGGCTGGACGTAGTCACCGATGAGCGCATGCAGGTGGCTGAAGCATTACTTGCAAAAGCCCGCGGACAAATTAAGGAAATGGAAGCACGCATTTCGGTTCTTGAAGAACAGAGCCGGAATTAGAAATGGAGAATGATATGAGATTTGATGGGGCAGGCTCTATTCAGCATTCCTCATTTT
>CAZJRL010000072.1:0-7075 GCA_964548425.1 uncultured Zetaproteobacteria bacterium
CACTTTTTCCCGTGTTCGGCTTTGCCGGGGAAGAAAGTAAACTGTCCCCGCTTTTCGATTTGTAACTTTGCAGGAGGTGCACAATGGCCAAGCGTTGTGATATTTGCGGTAAGGGGCCGATGAGCGGCAACAATGTAAGCCATGCTCATAATACAACCCGGCGGCGTTTTTTGCCGAATCTGCACAGAATACGTGCAGTGATTAGCGGCCATGTCAGCCATGTGCGCGTATGCACGCGTTGCTTGCGCTCGGGCAAGGTGCAGAAAGCCACCTGATCTTTACTACACCATTCGATTCCGGGGGGCGCCAAATGGCGCCTTTCTTATTCCGCTAACAACAGCATAAACCTGCATTACCCACAAACGCAGGTTAAATCCATTTCAATCCTGGCATTCAACGGCAATGCCGCCACGGCAACCGTCGCTCGTGCTGGCCGATGTTCGCCCAGCCAATCAGCATAAAGCTGATTTAATTCAGGAAAATCACCCATGTCCGTTAAATAAATACCAACTTTAATAATACCTGATGTTACGGCCCCTGCCTCATATAATACCGCATCAAGATTGTGCATCACCTGCAAGGCCTGGGATTGTAAATCATCCCCCGCCAGCTTCCCGGTTTCCGGAACCAGTCCGATCTGTCCGGACAGATATAACATATTGCCATGCCTGATGGCCTGACTATAAGGTCCTACCGCCCTGGGTGCCTGATTACTATGGACGGATGTCAGCAAACCCATTTTGTACCTCCTTTGTTATCTATCAGTGTGAAGAGGGTCGCGTCATGCCTTTACGCATCATCGCCCTGATCGTGTGTCTAATACCGGTTTTCGGCTTGTGTTCCGTATCTCTTTCCATAGCACGTTTCACCGTCACCACATCATTCACCCGGCGTATAGCCCGCATGATATTAGCCAGATGAATACGATCAGAAACCTCCACGAGAATAGATAATGTCGTCATCGAACCCACCAGTTGATGAATACGCAAATCCTCAATTTCACCACCACATTTCGCAATGGAACCGGAAACAGCAGACAACATTCCCCTTCGGTTCCGGGTTTTAATCTCCAACAGGGTCGGGTATAGCTTACCCGAGTCAGGCGCCCATTTGACATCAATCCACGTTTCCTTCTTCCCTTCTCCTGCATGACGGCAATTCTGATGGTGCACCACCATGCCCTGCCCTTGCTGAAAACAGCCAAGTACAGCGTCCCCTGGCAAGGGGCGGCAGCATTCGGCAGCACGAATCAGCCCCTGTTTTGTTCCCTGTAGCCTTAAACCTCTGATATGTCCCAGCTTGGCTGCATCCAGAAGTTTATCCATGGCAATATCGCCGCGGCCAAGATGTGCCTGTAATTCTTCCTCATCTCTGCACTCCATGGATGACAGGAATTCCGCTGTCAATTTTGCTTTCTTACCAAAAATTTCATCCAAAATTTCGCGTCCTACACGTACGCTGGCCTCCCTCTCCGCACGCCGGAACCATTGCCGTATCGCCTGTCTGGCACGTGGCGTGCGCACATACTGCAACCACCTGCGACTGGGTGTCTGCTCGGCATTGGTCAATACCTCAACCTGGTCGCCATTATGTAAATGGGTCTGGAAATCAGCCTGCTGCCCGTTGATACGCACGCCGATACAATGATTGCCTACATCAGTATGAACGGCATAGGCAAAATCCAGCGGCATGGCGCCCCGGGGTAGCGCGAACAGATCACCATCCCGGCTGAATACATAGACTTCCTGCACAAACAGATCAAGGCGAACTGTTTCAAGAAATTCACCAGGTTGATCACTTTCCTGTATCAGGTCAGTTAATTGCTTCAACCACTGATAATTTCGCTTCGTATCCTCACCTGAGGCGCCATCCTTGTATAGCCAGTGAGCAGCCACACCATCCTCAGCGTGGCGGTGCATGTCCTCGGTGCGTATCTGAACTTCAAGACGAAAATGGTCAGGGCCAATAATGGATGTATGCAAAGACTGGTAACCATTCGGTTTGGGAAGCGCGATATAATCCTTGAAACGGCCCGGTACCGGCCGGTAGAGACTGTGAATCACACCCAGGGTTTGATAGCAGGCAGACATATCCTCAACAATGACCCGGAAGGCAACCAGATCATAGATATCATTAAAATCAAGTTGTTTGCGTTCCATTTTTTGATACAGGCTATACAAATGTTTCATGCGCCCCTGTACGCGCGCCGGCACGCCCTGTCGACTTACTGCCTCCTGCAGAATACGTTCCAATCGCTCACGTGTCTGGTTCAGCCCCTCCAGATGTTCGGCCAGGGAACCGGAGAGAGTCTTGTAGGATTCGGGGTCAAGGTATGAAAAAGCCATGTCTTCCAGTTCCTGGCTCAGCCAATGAATACCCAGACGATGCGCCAGCGGAGCATACAATTGCATGGTTTCCTGGGAAATCGACTCCTGCTTCCGCTGCGGAAGGAATCCCAAGGTACGCATATTGTGCAAGCGATCCGCGAGCTTCACCAGTAACACCCGGATATCCTTGGCCGTAGCAAGGATCATTTTTCGGAAATTCTCCACCTGCTTGTGTTCACTGGACGGGAAACGAATCTTGCCAATCTTGGTCACGCCATCGACCAGACGGGCAACATCCTCACCAAAACCTGACTGGATATCCTCAAGAGTGACACTGGTATCTTCCACTGTATCGTGCAGCAGTCCTGTAATAATGCTTTTGTCGTCAAGCCGGAGACTGGCCAGTATATTGGCAACGGCCAGAGGATGGGTTAAATAGGGTTCACCGGAGCTGCGTTTCTGGTTCGCGTGCGCATGCGCCGCAAATACATAGGCGCGATTAATCAGATCAATGTCGGCCCTGGGATCATGTGACCGGACTTTATCCGTAATTTCAAAAATACGGCTCACGATTGAAAATACGGGGGCATAAGACTTGCTTGCACAGGCATGATCAAAATCGTTTTACCGCAAAGGACGCAAAGTTACGCAGAGTAAAGACAAAATATAAAGCATTGCTGTGATTGAATGTATATTCAGCCACGGTGGTTTACCCGTTTTGGGGGTTCCTTTGCGTAACTTTGTGTACTTTGCGGTGAATAGTTCAATCGCAGGCATACCCGTGGGAATAATCGTACCTCCCCCGTACGGGTCAGGATTCTTCTTCATCTCCCGCTATTTCCGCTGCCATTAAACGCTGGCGCTCGCGTTCTTCAAGGTCGTACACCCGTTCCCATGTAATGTACCCGTCGCCCAACTCCTTTAGAGCCTGTACCGCGGGTTTATGTATTTCATCATCTTCAATCTCGGACGGCATGCCCTTCAACAATTGACGCGCCCTGCGGGTTGCCAGTAACACCATCTCAAAACGGTTCGGATAATAACGAATGCAATCTTCTACAGTCACGCGTGCCATATTTATCAAATACCTCCTGAAAGTGGCTCCAAGTTTAGCCCGGATGATTCATAAATGCCACATGGATTATGCTGGTAGGTAAAGGGCAGGGCTTGCCTATTCATCGCTTCATGGTGGAATAGCGAAATGCCGGAATCTACTATACATGTATTGCCACCTGCTGTTGCCAACCAGATTGCAGCGGGTGAAGTGGTGGAGCGTCCATCCTCTATCGTCAAGGAACTGGTTGAAAATAGCATAGATGCGGGAGCAATGCATATCCACGTGCGAATTGAACAGGCGGGAAAAAAACTGATTGAGGTGGATGATGATGGCTGCGGCATGACAGATTCGGATGCACAGCTTGCACTTCAGCGGCATGCCACCAGCAAGATATCAACAGCAGAGGAATTATGCACCATTGCCAGCCATGGATTTCGTGGCGAAGCACTGCCTTCCATTGCCTCCGTCAGCCGCATGGAAATACATACAGCACGGGAAAGTGCTCCGGCAGGTACCAGAATCATGCAGGAAGGCACTGCGAAAGAAGATGTCCGGCCTGCTCCACCCCGGCGTGGAACACGGGTGCGCGTTTGTGATCTGTTTTTCAACACACCCGCACGCCTCCGGTTTCTGCGCACGGATCGAACGGAAGAGGCTGTTATTATCGAAACACTCCGCGCACTGGCACTGGCAAACGGGAGGGTTGGCCTGCGGCTGGATTGTGATGGCAAGCGGCGTCTGGATACGCCTGCGGGCCAGTCACGTGAGGAGCGAGTCATCGCTATTGCGGGCAGGGCATTTGCTGTAAACCAGCATCCCTGGCAACTTGAACACGAAGGTATCCATGTGAATGGTTTTTTTGCTTTACCCACACACCATCATCGCAATGCCGGACGCATGTATTTCTTTATCAATGGCCGTGTCATATATGACAGGCAACTAATTTCAGCGCTGAAAACCGGATACCGTGATGTACTGTTTCATGACCGCTTCCCGCAGGCTGTCGTGTGGATCGAGATGGACCCGGCGATGGTGGATGTCAACGTTCATCCGGCCAAACGTGAAGTGCGTTTCAGGCATCCTCAGAAAGTGCGTGCGGCTGTCATTACATGCGCCCGCGCTGCCATTGAACATATGGGACAAACTGTTTCGTCCATGCCAGCCGAACAGGCCCTGCGCAGCATGTATGCCTCCACCCGATCGCAAGCGCGCGACACATCAGGAGCGGTCGTGCACACGCCAGCCAATATCACGACCCTGCGCCATCTCTTTTCCGCACCCCATACGACAGACAGTATCACCGAACCCGGAGCGCCCGAATATCAGGCCTCCGCTGACACACCGTTGAATCTGGGCATACCCCTGGCGCAGATTCACCGTTGTTATATTCTGGCGCAAACTGAAGATGGTGTGATTCTGGTCGATCAGCATGCGGCGGCGGAGCGCATTCAGTATGAGAAATTTAAACAGCAGTTGCTACAGGGAACACTGGCCCGGCAACCCCTGCTCACGCCGGACATATGGCAACCGGATGCAAAAACGAGTGCGTGGCTGCACGATCATACTGATGATTTTCCCCATTTCGGATTTGAGATTGAGGCAAAAGGTGAGGAACGTTTTGCTATTACCGCCATCCCTGCCATCATCCATGATGAATCGCCTGTGGAGCTTATCTCGGAACTGACCCAGTCCATGATGTGTGTTGGAACCGATACGGAAGGATATGGACGTATTCTGGAACGCTGGCTTGGCAACCGTGCCTGCAAGAGTTCTATCAAATCAGGACGCATTCTCGGGTTGGAAGAACAGGAGTCCCTGCTTCGTAATATGGAAAAAACACCGAATATCGCTCAATGCAACCATGGCCGTCCCACCTATGTGAAACTGTCGCTAAACAATCTGGATCGGTTATTCGGACGTAAAGAATGAGAACCAAACAAAGCTTATATACACTGGCCTTAATGGGCCCAACCGGAAGCGGGAAATCCGATCTGGCCATGTGTATTGCGGAGAAAGAAAACACATCTATTGTGTGCTGTGACTCTATGCAGGTATATCAGCATCTGGATATCGGGACGGCCAAGGCCAGCATGGAACAACAATCGCGCGTACCGCACTTCATGCTGGACTGCTGCGCCCTGCCTGATACATTTTCCGCGGCGCACTGGGCCAGTGATGCTTCATCCGTCATTCACAAGGAAAATCAAGCTGGACGAATCCCGCTGATTGTCGGCGGTACGGGGCTATACCTTAAGGCATTAATCGAAGGCTTCTCGGATATTCCCCCGGAGCGGGCGGGTGTGCGGGAAAAGTTTCAATCCATCGGGGAAATACATGGGACAGCGGCCTTATACCGAATCCTTCAGGAAAAAGATGTGGACATGGCTGCGCGTCTTAAACCAGGTGACACCCAGCGCATCATGCGTGCCCTGTGTGTGTTTGAAAGCACCGGCACACCTCTGAGTGCATGGCAATCGCAAGGTCTGACGCACAAGCCCGATATCCACTGCCCGATATTCGTGCTGGACGTGCCGCGTGATGGTTTATGCCGGAATATTGTGCACCGCTTTCATCGTATGCTGGATGCCGGATGGATGGATGAGGTCCAATGCCTTGATTCACTGCACTTGCCTGACACGCATCCGGCCATGCGTGCCGTGGGCTACCGCCAATTGCTGACACATGCGCGGGGGGAATGCGCACTGTCCGAAGCCACGGATGCAGGCATCACGGCGACAAGGCGCTATACCAAACGTCAGCGCACATGGTTCACACACCAGACACCGGATGCAGTATGGGGTAATGCGAATCAACTTACTCCGCGCATTATCGAGGCGTTAAGCACATGAACTCACCGCAGGGGACGCAGAGGACGCAAAGGAAAATAACTATATTTTTTACCATCCAGGCGTATCCCTCTGCGTCCTTCGCGTCCCCTGCGGTGAGAAGGTTTTAGCTTTTATGAGCAAATCATGGGAAACGTCACAAGGCAAGGATACCGTGATTTCCGTACATCCGGAACTGGCCGGTTTGAAGCGTGGACCGCATGTCTGGCATGCACGCGCCGAAGAATTTGACCGCCTGGTCATAGCCAGCGATTGTGATTTGCGCGACTCGGTTTGCATACCTGTGCGCAGGCCACTGGCGGCGACCCTGTTCGGGCGGGGGCAGATTGAGGATATTCGATGCAAGGCGGCTGAACACGATGCAAAAGTCGCGTTTGTGGACCACCCGCTGTCACCGGTGCAACAACGAAATCTTGAGGAAGCGTGGAACACCAAGGTGGTGGATCGCACCGGCCTGATTCTGGAAATTTTTTCCGCACGTGCACGCACGAGGGAAGGTGCGTTGCAGGTGGAACTGGCCAGTCTCAATTACCAGATCAGCCGCCTGGTACGTTCATGGACGCACCTGGAGCGGCAACGCGGCGGTTTCGGCTTTCTCGGCGGACCCGGCGAGCGCCAGATCGAACTGGATCGACGGATGATCCGCACGCGCATCCGGCAACTGGAAAAGGAGCTTTCAAAAGTCCGGCGCATGCGCGCCACCCAACGGACGGGGCGTAAGCGTAAAAATATCCCGACCGTAGCACTGGTGGGCTACACCAACGCAGGAAAATCCACATTATTCAATCGACTGACTGAGTCTGACGTGTATGCCGCCAACCAGTTATTCGCCACACTGGATCCCA
>CAZJRL010000073.1:0-7037 GCA_964548425.1 uncultured Zetaproteobacteria bacterium
TCGATGCGATGGATGTTTTCTTCCTGTACATCCTTCTCATAGTTACGCTCACCTGAAATAGTCAGTACACGATCCTTCACTTCAAGTTTAACGTCCTTCTTGTCAATACCGGGCAATTCAGCCTGCACCAGCATGGCATCATCCGTCTCACGGATATCCACCGCTGGAATCCAGTGACCTGTTTCCATAGCACCGCATGTTGTATCATCCAGGATGCGGGACAGGCCACGTTGCATATCTTCCAGTTCCTTCCATGGAGACCATCGTACCAGTGTCATATCACACCTCCTTCATCGTTTTCCGACCGGGATAATGACCCCGGCATATTGTATATAGGGCCTTATTCACCCCTGTTCAAGGGCTGAAAGTGGATCAAGGGGGGAAAAATAAATGTATGATGTAATGAATTAATTCATTTATATAACTATATGTTATTAATACTATTAAATATGTGCTTAATTATTAACCACATGTGTTTATGCTTATTTCCTTCCGGTTTGGAACGCGCGGCAGGCTGGAAGCCCGGACTATTTATAAAGTAAGCCGGCGAGCGCCCGGATCATCGTCTATGCATTCCAGAATCACTCTGATGCTGGTTGCCGGAAGCAAACACGGAGCACGTTCAGGCCATTCGATCAGACATATCCACGGGGATTGGAAATATTCATTCACCCCCAGCATTTCAATCTCTTCAGATGATCTCAGGCGATACCAGTCCATGTGTGCGACCCTGCATCCATTCCCGGTATATTCCTGAATGAGTGAAAATGTCGGACTCGGCATGGCTTTGTCACTCACGCCCAGAGCACGCATCAGCGCACGTGCAAATACACTCTTCCCTGCACCCAGTTCTCCGTGCAGGGCTACGCAATCACCCGGTTTTAATGATTTGGCAAAATCAGTGGCAAACGCACGGGTTTCAGCCTCGTTATTCAGACGAACGTTCATGCATCCACACCGAATGGGTTTGTCCTGTTTTCCCTATATTCTTTGTGACTTTGTGCCTTCGTGGTAAAATATTTTGTGCATTTTGTATAGCGATCATTAAGCGGGTTGGCGTCGTTTAAGCGGGTTGGCGTCGTGCCAGAGATTTGATCACCTCATGTTGGGTAATCACGCCTTCAATGGTATCGCCATCCACGACAGGCAGACAATGCATGCCACTGTCATTCATCGTCGCGGCAATGTCATTCAGACTGGCCTCCGGGTCAACGGTCTGAGCAGGGCTGGTCATTAAATCGCCTGCCGTGAGCGCCTGCATACGTTCGAGTTCACGTTCAAAACGTCCTTCACCCAGCGGAATCACCATATCGAAGACCGCAATAGCCGTTGGCACATGCAATCTGGCTTGCTGATCCACCAGATCCGATTCGGTAATCACGCCCTGCAATCGCTGTTCTTCATCCACCACCAGCAAACCGGAAATATCTGTCTCCGCCAGTTGTGCAATGACTTCGTCCACAGGTGTATCCATACCGCAATACGGTGGATCCGGATTCATAATGTTCTGGGCAGTTAGCATGATTATCTCCTTATGTTCTGTCCCGATTATAGGTCAAGCCTTATGGTAAATCTCGCTGCCCTGTTCGATAAACTGTTCAGCCTGCTCATGCAGGCCTGCATCCAGGACCTCGCGTGTTTCCAACCCATGCTCTCTGGCATAGTCACGAACATCCTGTGTAATCTTCATCGAACAGAATTTCGGTCCGCACATGGAACAGAAATGCGCCACCTTGGCGCTGTCCTTGGGTAATGTTTCATCGTGATAGGCGCGAGCAGTGTCCGGATCAAGTGACAGATTAAACTGATCCTCCCAACGGAATTCGAACCGCGCCTTGGATAATGCATCATCGCGCTGCTGTGCCCCCGGATGTCCTTTGGCCAGGTCAGCGGCATGGGCGGCAATTTTATAGGCCATTACACCATCTTTGACGTCCTGTTTATCAGGTAGCCCCAAATGTTCCTTGGGTGTGACATAGCAAAGCATGGCGCAACCATACCATCCGATCTGCGCCGCACCGATGGCGGATGTGATATGATCGTAGCCGGGTGCGATGTCAGTGGTTAGCGGGCCCAGCGTATAAAACGGCGCTTCAAAACAATGTTTGAGTTCCTCATCCATATTCTCTTTAATCATCTGCATCGGCACATGGCCCGGGCCTTCGATCATGGTCTGCACATCATGCTTCCAGGCGCTCTTCGTCAGTTCCCCCAGCGTATGCAGCTCACCGAACTGGGCCTCATCATTGGCATCGGCAATAGCACCGGGGCGCAAGCCGTCGCCCAATGAGAAAGAGACATCATAGGCCTTCATAATGTCACAAATATCCTCGAAATGCGTATAAAGAAAATTCTCTTCGTGATGCGCCAGGCACCACTTGGCCATAATCGCGCCGCCGCGTGACACTATGCCCGCCAGACGCCCCGCCGTCAGCGGCACATAACGCAGCAATACGCCTGCATGGATGGTGAAATAATCCACGCCCTGCTCAGCCTGCTCAATCAGGGTGTCGCGGAACATCTCCCATGTGAGTTCCTCGGCCACCCCATCCACTTTTTCCAGCGCCTGATAAATCGGAACGGTTCCTATCGGCACGGCGCTGTTGCGGATAATCCATTCGCGTGTTTCATGAATATTCCTGCCGGTGGACAAATCCATAATGGTGTCCGCCCCCCAGTGGGTCGCCCATGTCATCTTCTCCACCTCTTCCTCAATGGAAGAGGTGATCGCCGAATTGCCGATGTTGCCATTGATCTTCACGAGAAAATTGCGCCCGATAATCATTGGTTCCAGCTCGGGATGATTGATATTGGCCGGAATAATCGCGCGCCCTCTGGCCACCTCATCGCGCACAAACTCCGGTGTAATCACGCGCGGGATAGACGCACCCCACCCCTGTCCCGGATGCTGCCGGGTGATTTCACGCAGACGCTCACGCTGCTGATTTTCGCGAATAGCTACATATTCCATTTCCGGCGTAATGACACCCTTGCGCGCATAATGCATTTGCGAAACATTGGTGCCTGCTCTGGCACGGCGCGGTGATCGCATATGTGAAAATCGCAGGGCATCCAGATGCTGATCATTGCGCCGCACACGCCCGTATTCGGAGCTTAAATCGCCCAGTTCTTCGGTGTCACCACGTTCTTCAACCCATGCGCCACGAACCAGCGGCAACCCTTTCCGCAAATCAATACCTACATCCGGATCACTGTACGGACCGGAGGTATCGTAAACCAGAACCGGGGCATTTTCCTCTTCACCAACGGATGCCTGTGTCGGTGAAAGCGCAATTTCACGCATCGGCACGCGAATATCGGAACGTGAACCTTCGATGTATATCTTGCGCGAATTTGGAAAACTCTTTTGCGCATCCGTGTCTTGCGCACGATGCATCTCTGCTGAGGTTTCTGGTGTGCTCATTTATTGCCTCCGGCGGGTTATCAATCAGCGAGCCAACTATACCCGACCTGTGTTGGCGGGTATAGACTTCCCCAGTGTCATATTCTATCCCCTGTCTTTCTCCGGCAACGGCTAAACAGCTGCAATCGGCATATGCAGTGGGCTGGCGTCAGGACTGGAGTGTTCTCAAAGCCTCCGGAACAGACCTCCGGAAATATCTGCAAGGCCAGATCACTCAGGATATGAACAAACTCTCTCGCGAACAGGGCATCCATGCCTGCATCCTCACGCCACAGGGCAAAGCCATAAGTGATCTGTATATGCTTGAAGGCAATGATGATGAACTGCTGCTGCTTGCACCATCCGCCTATGCCGTTCCCACAGTCGCCCGGTTGCGGCAGTTTGCATTGGGATATTCGCTGCGTATCGGTGTCGTGGATGCATGGAGCATTCTTGAAATTCAGGGGGCGCATGCAACCGGAGAACTGCAACAGGCCGGTTTTTCGGTTACGGAAACAGGGTGGCTGGCTGCCACTCATGCCGGTGATATACATGCGATTATGATGTCGGAGAAACCATGCTGTTTCTGGTTGATTGGTGATACATCCCAACTGGAAACCATTACACATTCAGATCTGCTGGACAGAAATAAGGCCGAAGCGCTTCGTATTATTCACGGAATTCCCCGCTTTGGCACGGACTGGAACGAGAAGATTCATCCCATGAATGCCAATATGATTGAATTCGATAGCGTAAGTTTCGATAAAGGCTGTTATGTCGGCCAGGAAGTCACCAGCCGCATGCACTGGCGCGGTGGCATAAAAAAACGATTCTATCGTGTTGAGTTGGGAAACACGCCCGATGGGCTTCCCTGCCCGATATTGATCACGGCCAGCATCGGCATGCTGACCAGCGCGGCAACGGATGCCACAGGCGCCTGTCTGGGCATCGCGCATCTACCGATTGATGTGGCCGAGTCAGATACCACGTTGTCACTGGAAAATGGTGCAACAGTGCACATCATTGAAGCATGTCATGCCTGATCCGGGAGCCATTCCCATCACGAAATAGCCATAAAAAAAGCCCTGCAATAACAGGGCCTTATATGGTGGCGCTCCAGGGACTCGAACGCGCTTGGAGCAAAATCAGGAAGAAAGTCCAGACCTCCTAAAACCGCTCCAGACCAATAGCCCCAACGGGTTACAGGAGACACCCTCTTTCGGGCAACCAGTCCAGACCAGCCCAGATCAGGCTCCGTTATGCCACAATTTGGTCACAAGATGTCCCTGTTGCGGAACTGAATTTCAGGTTCGCTCGCCGCTCCCTCTGAGCCACTGCACGGAGGGTGCGGCGGACATATATGATGAGTATGACGATGAGGCTCATCGTGTCTGTTGATACCTTCATCGCCACGCATTTAAAGGTAAAGCACAACTCTGCCGGAGAGGTCAGCATTACCCTACCATCCAATCCGAATTTAGACCGCCCTCCTCCACCGGATAATTCAGGTTCAAGGATCACCACCAGCTTATCCAGACGGGGAGCAAAAACCATCCGTGGCGCTGTTTATCTTGCCGATAAAGAACATGGCGGCATGGGGACATTTATTACGGCCACTTTTGATTTAAAGGCCAGAGAACGTTTGGCATCCAGTGAAACCACCATGGGAGGCGAAATCCGGCATTTTCTCGATGCATGGCGTAGTAGATACCGAAAGAAAGGGAAAAAGCCGCCGCTGTTTATCTGGGTGGCTGAGAACCCCAACAATTCAAACCCTCATGTTCATATCTTGACCAATGATGCCGTTGCATATCGCCACTTCAGGATGTGGGCGCGTGGACTGGAAAAACTTTGGGGTAACGGCATGGTGCATCTGGAGAAAATCAAATATTCTCCGGCGGCTGCCCGTTATCTTCTCAAGGCCATTGGTTATCTTGCAAAAGGAGCCGATGGCACCCAGGGCGAGGTGATTGGTCAACGTTATGGCATCAGCCGCGAGATCGTTCCCAGGGAATACATTGACTATATTCATGCCGGAATCGAAGGAATTATTGCCTATCGAAAAATGCTTACTGAATCATATGGCCAGAAGTTTAATGCTATCTATGTACATGAGTATGGAATCTGGACGCCTCCGGGGTTTGGGATTGATCAACTGCTTGCTTGGCTGTTTGATCGCTTGCCCGAACCGCCGCCGCAAGGCTGATTTACAATACAGCTTGACCAATATACCTATTTGGAGATAATTGATGCAGATGAAAGATGAACTGAAAGACTTGTTTTGGGTCGGTGCATCCAAAAAAGAGCTTGGAGCATTGCCCGATGAGATTGTGGATGTGTTTGGCTACGCCCTGCATTTGGCTCAAGCCGGCTTAAAACATGATCATGCCAAACCTTTGAAGGGTTTTGGCGGCGTGCTTGAGGTTGTTGAAAACTTTAAGCGAGACACATACAGAGCGGTTTACACGGTGAAGTTCAAAAACGCTGTTTATGTGCTGCACTGCTTTCAAAAGAAATCGACGCAGGGCATTAAAACACCCAGGCCGAATCTGGACATGATAAGGGAACGGCTAAAAGCAGCCAAGGCCCATGCAGAAGGAGAGAAAGAATGACTGAAATCGAAAAATCCAGCGGCAATGTCTATGCAGACCTTGGACTACCCGATGCCGAAGAAATGCTCATTAAGGCCCGCCTTGCAGCCAAAATCGGAGAAATCATCAAACACCGACATCTGACCCAACATCAGGCCTCAGAGATTCTTGGCATGCCCCAATCAAAAATCTCCAATATGCTGCGTGGAAACTTTCGCGGCATCAGTGAAGCGAAAATGATTGAATGCCTCAACCTGCTAGGTCGAGATATTCAGATTGTAATCAAGAAAGCCCCTCGCACTCATAGCTCTGGCCATACCAGCGTGGTGTTTGGTTGATTTTAAAGCGCCTCAATAATACGCGAAACAAAACACGACTCCTTCTGCACTTAGTATGGCGCTTGGGTTCTTCCAAGCTTTGGAATTGATAATTGCTTGCTTGAGCTTTCGAGCATATTTCCTTTAAATCACAACTATGTTTTTAGAGCTATTTGCTCGGCAACTCGCTTCACGTCCAGGATCTTATTGATGAACTTTCAAAGAGACTGGCGCCCGCAACTGTTCGCCTGTGTGCCGCACTTATCTCACATGTGTTCACGGTAGCCCGTAAACGGTTTGGGTTCCGTGGCCTGGTCAACCCGGTTCTCGATACAGAAAAACCCAAGGTCAACAATGAAAGGAGAAGACATCAGGGGTGCTTTAACCATTCCATGACCCAAACAAATCGATTGTGGTGCATTTGATGAGGTTAGTTTTCTGTGAGATGTTCCTGTTTCATTGTTTTCACACAGTCTGGGCCAAAAGCGGACCTTCGCTTAACCACAGTAGGGTGTCACTGTAATTACTTTTACCGCGATTGGTCCACTATGTTTTGACGCCAAACACGCCAAACACATAGCCCTGTACTTTCGCGACACTTGTGTTACAGTGGAAATGTTTCGCCATTTAGCAGACCGGCCTTGCCCGGCATGCTACCCACTGCTCAAGTCCCTACCTTTATTTTTTCTTAATGTAGATATTTGCTTGGTAATTCACGAAGCTACA
>CAZJRL010000074.1:0-6975 GCA_964548425.1 uncultured Zetaproteobacteria bacterium
TTTTTTGCTTTGTCCATTTTGTTCAACACATGAATGCGGGGCTGAGGCAGTTGCCTTTTGGCAAAGCGTTCAATCAGGGCGTATGTGCCACGGTCAAGCGGGGCGCTCACATCCTGCATGATGGCCAGAACATCAGCTTCCTCCGCTGCGGCATAGGCTACACGCACCATATTCCGGTTTAACTGTTTGCTACCCTTATGAATGCCGGGCGTATCGACAAAAATGATCTGACGTAATGTATCGGTATGGATACCCAAAATACGGTGCCGTGTTGTCTGCGGCTTGGGCGTAACAATCGCCACCTTCGTGCCAATGATGCGGTTCATCAATGTGGACTTGCCTACATTGGGACGTCCGAGAAGTGCGACTGAACCGCAACGGAACGGCCCATCCGGCAGAATTTTTACATCATGCAGGTTAACTCCGCAGGTCATGCCATGCCTGTAATGCCGCGGCCATTTCCGCTGTTTTTTTTCTCTCGCCTCCGCCTGTTCCGGCACTTTTTCCATTCACATAGCACTTGGCTTCAAAACGGGGATTACAATCGGTGCCAAGGTCACGCACGACATACTCCGGCAACCCCAAACCATGCGCCTGTGTGAACTCCTGCAGGCGGGTTTTTGCATCGCGGCTATCCGCCTGATCCACAGCATGCAGCGAATCAGCCCACGCATTCAGTATAAGTGCGCGGGCGCTCTCCCAGCCTCCGTCAAGAAATACCGCCCCAATCACTGCCTCAACAGCATTGGCCACAATGGATGTGGATTTAATCTGTTCATCCCTGTCACGTTCTCCACCGCCGACATGAAGGCAGCTGGCAAGCCGCCATTGGCCGGCAATCCTAAGCAAGCCATCCTTACATACCATGACCGCACGCATGCGTGTCAGCTCCCCCTCGTCAGTATGTGGAAACTGCTCATAGAGTCTGGCGGCAATCACCATCCCAAGGACAGCATCGCCCAGAAATTCCATGCGTTCCATGTGTTCACCGGATGTAGACCTGTGAGTCAGCGCCTGGTTGATCAACCTTTCGTCCCGGAAATGATAACCGATCCGATCTTCCAGACCGCTAACCCGCATAATTCACGTTCTCCTTGTAAAAAGCTTTGCTCACTTAAGGGGTTTCCGCATAAGGCTCGAAATCATAGTCAATGCGCGCCTTATCGCGTAATTTATCCATTCCTTCCAAATCACTGGCTGTATAATCTTCCTCGGGACCCACGCTTTCGAGTGGCCCCAAAAGCCATATCGTGACGTGATAGGCTGAAGAAATTTCAACCTTGCCACCATCCGCCCTGATTTGAAGATTATCATAAAATTCCACTGGCAGATCATGGTGTGCAATATATTTCATATGAAAAATATCCGGCAGCCTGGTGCGAATGGCCTGGGCGGACTGGCCTGCAAGGTTGCCTGCAACAGCATCAAATGCATCCTGCACCTTCCATTCAGTATTATAAACCGGGATAATATTATAAGCAGACCAAATTCCGGCACCAAGAACAGCCAGAATAAATGCCAGTCTAATCAACGTATCAGATGTCCGATGCGGCCCCAGCGCACCGCACTTTTATGCCCGTCCCATGACCACCATACAATGGCGGCATGCCCTACCAGATAGGACTGTGGCACAAAGCCCCAGAAGCGTGAATCACGTGAGTTGTTACGATTGTCCCCCAGCACCAGGTAATGTCCCGGCGGCACCTTCCATTCACCGTCGCGTATAGAAAAATGTTTGCGCAACACCTGGTGTTGCACATCAAACAGCCGTTCTTGATACAGGCCGGACACATCCGCCTCTCCATCTGCCATGAAGTAGGTAAGTTCTCCCAGTTTTTTCAGGGGCATTTCCATACCGTTCACATACAGTTTATTTTTCTTGTACAGGATATCATCGTCAGGCAAACCGATGATACGCTTGATGTAATCCTTGCTGCGATCCTCGGGAAAATCGAATACGGCCACATCACCCCGTTTGGGCGAGTGGGGAAAGAATTGCAAATCAGTGAATGGAATACGTAATCCATAGGGATAACGGAGCACAAAGATATAGTCGCCAACGGCCAGTGTGGGCACCATGCTTGAGGATGGAATCTTGAACGGCGCGACAATAAAACTACGGATAACAATCGCAATCACGGCAATCACCAGCAAGGATTCAATCCACTCCCGCCAAACAGACTTTTTATTTTCGCTCATATTTCATTTCCTTGTTAAATCATACTAAAAAACATTTTCACCACTGTGGTTCAAGATTTTTACCTATTCATTCAGCTTCAGAACCGCCAGAAATGCTTCCTGCGGCACCTCAACGCTGCCAATCGACTTCATACGTTTCTTGCCGGCTTTCTGTTTTTCCAGCAGTTTACGTTTGCGCGTAATATCACCGCCATAGCATTTGGCCGTTACATTCTTGCGTACCGCTTTTACTGTTTCGCGTGCCAAGATACGACCGCCAATGGCAGCCTGCAAGGGGATATCAAACTGTTGCCGGGGAATCAATTGCCGCAGCTTTTTCACCAGTTCCCGGCCACGCACTTCGGCAATAGAACGGTGGACAATCAATGACAGCGCATCCACGGCCTCGCCATGCACCAGAATATCCAGTTTCACAACATTATCAGTACAAAATTCCGCCAACTCATAATCCATGGAAGCATAACCGCGCGATATGGATTTCAGCCTGTCGTAGAAATCGATCACCATTTCAGCCAGAGGAAGCCTGTAAGCAAGCATTACGCGTTTCTGACCGATAAATTTCATATCCTGCTGCGTCCCGCGCCGATCCTGACACAGTTTCATCATGGCACCGACGTAGTCTTCCGGCGTAAAGATATTGGCGAGTACGGTCGGCTCTGCGATGCTGTCTATACGCTGCGGTTCGGGAAATTCACTGGGATTGGAAATCTCCCTGATGCTTCCATCCGTCATTGTCACCCGATACACCACTGAAGGCGCGGTACTGATCAGATCAAGCGCATACTCGCGTTCCAGCCGTTCCTGCACAATTTCCATATGCAGCATGCCCAGGAATCCACAACGGAACCCAAGCCCCAGCGCCGAGGAGTTTTCCGGCTCAAAGGTAAATGCCGGATCGTTCATATTCAGTTTTTCAAGCGCATCACGCAATTCCGCATAATCACCGGAATCCACCGGATACAGGCCTGAGAACACCATGGGCTTGGGTTCGCAGAACCCCGGTAACGGCGTATCAGCCGGATGCCGATCCAGCGTCACGGTATCGCCGACTTTCA
The DNA here is from genome assembly GCA_964548425.1 of uncultured Zetaproteobacteria bacterium. Classification (GTDB taxonomy): domain Bacteria; phylum Pseudomonadota; class Zetaproteobacteria; order Mariprofundales; family Mariprofundaceae; genus JAUZQZ01. The sequence continues at coordinate 3,255 of CAZJRL010000074.1, forward strand.
GGTCAGCCAGTTGCCGGATGCCGGCAACCAGAAATCCCACCTCGCCCGAATGTAAAGCCTTGCACGACACGGGTTGCGGCATAAATGTTCCAACATCCTGAACTTCATAGGCTGTCGCTGTGGATGTGGACATCAAGTGAACTTTATCCCCCTTGCTCAGCATGCCTTCAAACACCCGCAGCAGCGCAACCGCACCAACATAGGCATCAAACCAGGAATCCACCACCAGCGCCCGCAAGGGTCTGTCGTCGCGGGCCTTCGGCGCAGGCACACGCGCCACGATGGCCTCCAGCACATCGCCGACGCCTTCGCCCGTCTTCGCGGAAATAGCAATGGCCTCCGAAGCGTCCAGACCAATAATTTCCTCAATCTGGCGTTTAGCTTCTTCAATGTCAGCACCGGGAAGATCAATCTTGTTGATTACGGGAACGATTTCCAGATTATTATCCAGTGCGAGATAGACATTGGCCAACGTCTGTGCTTCCACACCCTGGGCTGCATCCACAATCAACAATGCGCCTTCACATGCCTGCAGGGAACGCGACACTTCATAGGTAAAATCGACATGGCCCGGCGTATCAATCAAATTCAACGTATAGGTTTCGCCGTTACATGCCCGGTACGTCAGGCTTGCCGTCTGCGCCTTGATCGTGATGCCACGTTCCTGTTCCAGATCCATCGAATCCAGCACCTGTGTCTTCATTTCACGCTCGGAAAGTGCTCCGGTCCGCTCAATCAAACGATCTGCCAACGTAGATTTGCCGTGATCAATATGTGCGATAATGGAGAAATTCCGGATATGTTGCTGATCTGAATGTGTATTTGACATGAGTCCGGCATTGTAGCGGTAGCACCTTTTATGCGCCATACAATACATGACACTGGAAATGTGCTATATACAGAGAATGGCTATGCAAGGGGGTCAGCTATGCCCAGAGCGCCAAATTTTTACCTGTGGATCAATGGAGAGGCTTGCGAAGGTACGGGCAGCAGCATCGAGGTTATCAATCCATACGACGCTTCACCCATCGCAACCGTATCCATCGCGGGCCACAAACAAATCACTACTGCTCTACGCGGATGTTGCAAGGCATTTCCCCGACTCAAACACATGCCCCGTTTTGAAAGAGCATCCATGCTTGAACGCATACTGGATGGATTACAGGACGCCAGACAGGAAATGCTTGATGCCCTTATCATGGAAGGCGGCAAACCAAAGATGTTCGCCAAACAGGAATTTACCCGTACGTTGGCTGTGTTTTCATGGGCAGCCGGAGAAGCCATGCGTTTTTGCGGCGACCGGATCCCCATGGATGGCATGCAACGCGGCACCGGCTATGAAGGTTATACCCGGCGTGAACCTGTCGGTCCTGTTCTGGGTATCTGTCCGTTTAATTTTCCGCTTAACCTTGTAGCCCACAAGGTCGCTCCGGCTCTGGCTGTAGGTAATCCCGTCATCATCAAACCTGCCACCCACACACCCATCTCCGCACTTATTCTGGCACGTATCGCCAGTGCAGCCGGTGCACCGCCCGGCAGTCTCAATGTATTGCCCATGCGGCACGCGGATGTCCCTGTATTACTGGACAGCGATGACATCCGGATGATTAGCTTTACCGGCAGTCCGGAAACAGGGTGGGCCCTGAAGAAAAAAGCAGGGAAGCAGCATATTGTCCTCGAACTGGGCGGCAATTCCGGCACCATCGTGGATGCATCAGCCAATCTTGCATGGGCGGCAAAACGCTGTGCACTCGGAGGCTTTTCCCAGGCTGGCCAGTCATGTATCGCCGTGCAGCGCATTTATGCACATACCAGTATTTTTGATGCTTTTCTGGACTTGCTAACCAGTGAAACCCGATCCATGAAAGTCGGCGACCCCCGAAAAGCGGATATCATGGTCGGCCCCGTCATCCATGCAGGCGCCGCAAACCGCATCATGGCATGGATTGAGGAAGCAGTATCCGCCGGGGCAAGCATTGTATGCGGCGGTAAACGCCGGCGTATGGGTTGCGGCAACGTCATCGAACCCACCATTCTTATACATGTGAACGAGGATATGGATATTTGCCGCAAGGAGATATTCGGCCCCGTGGTCACGGTCACGCCCTATGAGGAACTGGAAACAGCCATCCACTGGTGCAATCATTCAGATTTCGGTTTGCAGGCGGCGATCTTCAGTAACAACCTGCACAACGTATATCAGGCTATTGAGACTCTCGACACAGGCGGCGTCGTGGTCAACGACTTCCCGACCTATCGGGTAGATCATATGCCTTACGGTGGCGTCAAGGCTTCCGGGCTGGGAAGAGAAGGAATCCGCTCGGCCATGTTGGAAATGACCCATGAGAAAACGGTGGTCATCAGAAAACAGATGAAACGCTATTGACCACCCTCTACATAAAGAGGGATGAAGCGAATTCAGGGATTGGAGCATGGCGCGTAATCATGCATGATGCTCAACCATGGAAGTAAGCGGTTTCTTTCTCTCTCTGGTTCTGATCCTGCTGTCCGCACGGATTCTCGGTGAAGCAGCCGCATGGCTCAGCATCCCGCCGGTGATGGGTGAATTACTGGCCGGCATTTTGCTCGGTCCCAGTATTCTGGGTTGGGTAGAACCTGCGGATATTATTCAAACCCTTGCTGAAATCGGACTTATCCTCCTGTTATTTGAAGTGGGCCTGGATACAGATATCGCAACCCTGGTCAACAGGGGAAAATCTGCGGCTATTGTAGCCCTGGGAGGCTTTGTGACGCCATTTATTGGCGGTTTTGCACTTGGCTACCAGGTATTTGATTTATCACTTATTGTCTCACTGTTTATTGGCGGCGCCCTGACCGCCACCAGTATCGGTGTCACGGTTCGCGTACTGCGTGATCTTGGCCGTCATCAATCACATGAAGCACAGGTGGTTCTGGGCGCTGCCGTACTGGATGATATTCTGGGAGTCGTGCTGCTGGCACTGCTATTCGAATTTTCCACCGGAGGTGGAGTAAGTATTGCCAATACCAGCAAAGTGTTCATTTTTGTTGTCATTTTCATGCTTCTTGCACCCATTGCCGCCAAAATTATCGCTGAAATCATTGGCCGCTATGACAGTAAAAGTAAAATCGCAGGCCTGATCCCGACTGCAATCGTTTCCCTTGTCCTGTTTTTTGCATGGCTGGCCCATGTGGTAGGCGCACCTGCCCTGCTGGGAGGATTTGCCGCAGGCCTGGCCCTGTCACGCCATTTCTTCCTTCCATTTGCCACCTCATGGCAACGTCCCGATAGCCATTTCGTACAACGCATCGAACGTCACATGAAACCTATTATCCATCTGTTCACGCCGATATTCTTTGTCATGGTCGGGCTTTCGCTGGACCTGCGGAAAGTTGACTGGGCTTCTTTTGCCGTCTGGCAAATGAGCCTGGCGTTCATTGTCCTGGCCATACTGAGCAAGCTGCTTGGCGCATTCCTGATTAAAGAGTCCACTCATTTTCGCTGGGCTGTTGGAATATCCATGATACCAAGAGCGGAAGTAGGGCTGATCTTTGCCGAGTTAGGCCGCATCTCCGGTGTCTTTGATGCTGATCTGTATGCAGTCATGATCCTGACGATTGCAGCAACCACGGTACTTCCACCCTTTATGCTAAAATGGTTTTATGGCCGCTATGGGCATCATTTAGAATAAACAGGCACCTACAAAATTTCGTAAGTGCTTGTTTTATATGGTGAGCCGGA
>CAZJRL010000075.1:0-6898 GCA_964548425.1 uncultured Zetaproteobacteria bacterium
CTGGACACCCTTTTTATCAAAACTTATGGCTGCCAGATGAACGAGTATGACTCGTCACGTATGGTTGATTTGATGCAGGAAACCTATGGCCTGCGCCGGGTTGCGGATCCGGCGGATGCCGATGTTATTCTGATGAATACATGCTCCGTACGCGAGAAAGCTGAAGAAAAAGTATATTCCGAGTTGGGACGCTACCGCCTGATAAAGGAGAAACGCCCTGATTTGATCATTGGTGTGGGTGGCTGTGTGGCACAACAGGAAGGCAGCCGTATCATGCAGCGCGCACCGTTTGTGGACATGGTTTTTGGGCCGCAGAGTTATCATAAACTGCCTGAAATGGTAAAAAAAATTCGCCGTGATCGTGTACAGCTTAGCGAAACTGAAATGCCGGAGATTGACAAATTTGATCATTTGCCCAAGGCAGGGAAAGCAAAACACTCTGCTTTTGTTACGATTATGGAAGGATGCGATAAATTTTGTACATTCTGTGTTGTCCCCTATACGCGTGGACCTGAATTTTCCCGGCCTGTCTCCGACATACTGGACGAATGCCGGAATTTGCTGGATCAGGGCGCAGTGGAAATCACCCTGCTGGGACAGAATGTCAATGGCTATCTTGGTTCAGGCTCGAAGGGTGAGAAATGGGACCTGGCTATGCTATTGTATGCAGTGGCGGAACTGAATGGCCTGCTTCGCTTACGATTCACCACCAGCCATCCGATGGAAATGAGTGACGGCCTGATGGATGCATTTGCCGAAATTCCATCCCTGATGCCTTATCTTCATTTGCCTGTACAGAGCGGTTCCGATTCTATACTCAAGTCCATGCACCGTGGTCACACACGCAAGCAATATCTGGAAATGATTGAACGATTGCGGGAAACATGTCCGGGGATTGCCTTGTCATCGGATTTTATCGTCGGATTCCCGGGAGAGACCGATGCTGATTTTGAAGAGACGCTTTCCCTGATACGTCAGGTTAAATTTGATTCCGCTTATTGCTTTGGCTATTCACCACGTCCCGGCACGCCCGCGGCCAAGGTTGTGGATGATGTTGCCAAATCGGTGAAGGATGAGCGATTGCAACGCCTGCTGGCTCTGATGCGGGAATGCAGTCATGCACGTTACCAGCTCCAGATTGGCAAGGTGGTGGATGTGCTGGTGGAGAAGGAAAGCCGAACGGATGGTGATATGCAGGGACGTGCACCGGATTTCAAAATTGTTCACTTCCGGGGAGAAAGACGGCAGGTTGGGCAATTGATGCCGGTGCGCATCACAGAGGCCTATGGCCAGTCACTGCGTGGCGAGCCCGTGATGGCGGCAGTTTCCACCAGCGCCAGATTATATGCCTGAACCTGCACTGCGTTTACACCTTGCGGACACGGATGCTGAAGTGTTACGAAGCCTTTGTGGTAGCGGAAATCGTATTTTGCACCGTATCGAAGCGCGACTCGGAGTGCGTTTCCTCGGACGCCCCGGTGACTGGCGTATTGAAGGAAATCAGGCGCAGTCAGCGGTGGATGTGGTGTATGCGCTGTTGCCGTGGGCAAAACGGGCCCCGGTGGAAGATGTACAACTGGAGGGCGTCTTGCGCACACAGGCGGCGGCAGAAGCGGACGAACAGGAAGAACGACAAACATCTGTTGATGTCATCGTAGCGGGGCGGCGTCGCGTTCAGGGAAAGACGCCCAATCAGCGGCAATACCTGGACAGCATCCGCCGGCATGTCCTGACACTGGCCGTGGGGCCGGCGGGGACGGGCAAGACCTATCTGGCCGTGGCCATGGCTGTTGAAGCGCTGCAATCGCATCAGGTGGAACGCCTGATTTTAACGCGTCCGGCAGTTGAAGCCGGAGAGCGCCTGGGTTTTCTTCCAGGCGACATCCAACAAAAGGTGGACCCGTATTTGCGACCATTATTCGATGCGCTGGCTGATATGATCGGGCTGGAAAAGATGAACGGCTTGATGGAATCCGGCCGCATTGAGGTGGCGCCGCTGGCCTATATGCGCGGACGCACGCTAAATGATGCGTTCGTCATTCTGGATGAGGCGCAAAACACCACACGTGAACAAATGAAAATGTTTCTGACCCGCCTCGGATTCTCATCCAGAATGGTTGTGACCGGTGATACGACGCAGGTGGACCTTCCCGTCAAACATCACAGCGGTCTGCTACATGCCTTGCAGGTTCTGGAAGGTATGGAGCATGTGGGTATTTGCCGCCTGAATGGCCGTGATGTGGTGCGCCACCCTCTGGTGGAGCAAATCGTTTCCGCCTATGAGCGCAGCGAAGCAGGGGAGTCATAATGCTTCATACCTTCATACATAACGATCACGGTATAAAAAGTCATCATCTTTTGGTTTGCGCGCCCATTCCTGGGCGCTTTGATGACTTCGCCGGAAGTCATCATGATTGATATCATGGTTGATGGAGATATAGATCGCTCCGGGCTGCCGGATGAGGCGCGAATGCGTCAGGCTGTTTCTGCCGCTTGCGCTCAGGCGGGTGTGAGCCGTACGGTCACCTTGTGTCTGCGTATTGCCGGTGATGACGCGGTGCGTGACCTGAACAAACGATGGCGGCACGAAGATACAATCACTGATGTGCTGTCATTTCCTATGCAAGCAAGCCCCGATTTTCATTTCAACGAATCATTGGGGGACATCATTCTGGCATGGCCATTTACACAACGGGAGGCCCGCCGTCTGGGTCTGATCGCCAGCAACCATGCCTTGCATCTTGTTATCCATGGAGTGTTGCATCTATTGGGGCACGATCATGCGGATGATATGCAGGCAAAACGCATGCAAGCTATGGAAAGCCACGCCATGGCGCAGCTTGGTGCGTATGATCCATACGGTAAGGAGTAGCCACATGTTTGATGAAGTCGTAAAAAGTTCGTCCATGGTCTTTTTGCCCAACACATTACACTGTAAGTCATTGGTTTTGATGCCTGTTCATCTGCCTGTGTGTTGCACCTGTCTGCGTGCGTTCACGCACAGGCAGGCGCAGACAGGCAGGCACTTTGATGACGTTGCAAGAAGTCATCATGTTTGACCGTTGGCGGGAACAATGGCGTGTACGATTGCTTGAACGTTTACGGCCTGGTCGTGATGAAAATGAATTGCTGGCACTGATTGGCAGGGCAGAAGCTGTGCAATCCGACGACCACCGCCGAATGCTCGAAAGTCTGGTCATGTTTCGCGATGTACGCGTGCGGGAACTGATGGTTCCACGTTCAGAAATTTTTGCACTTGAGGCAAGCACCTCACTTGCGGAGGCAGCAAAAAAAATTGCCGCCAATAACTACTCAAAGTTACCGGTCTATGGTGATAATCTGGACAACATAAAAGGTGTGATTCATGCATGGGACGTATTTTCCGCTAACATCAGGGGCAAAAATAAACATCTTTCCAGTCTGGTCCGGCCTTGTCTGAAAGTACCGGAATCACAACTGGCACTCGGGCTTCTGGACCGCATGAAAGAACAAGGTGCGCACCTTGCCATGGTGATAGATGAATACGGCGGCACGGGAGGGCTGGTCACGCTTTCCGATCTATTGACAGAAATTGTAGGATCCATGGATGGGGTCGGTGAGGCTGGGGAATCTGATGAACGCATACAGGATGAGGATGGCGGTTATATTGTATCCGGCCGCTTGCATGTCGAGGATCTGGAAGAAGTGCTGGGACGTCAATTGCCAAAAGGTGATTTCGATACGGTCGGTGGCCTGGTGACCAGTTTGTGCGGGCGCATTCCAGCGAAGGGAGAGCGTATTGAAGTAGCAGGACTGATGGTTCATGTGCTGGCAGCGGAGCCCAGGCGGGTTCTCAAGTTACATATCACCCCCATGGCAGACATCTCTGTGCAATAATCATCATTCTCAACATGCACTATTCATGAACAGCGCAGGTCAAGTGCCGGAGCAAGCATGGGGGAACCTGCAACGGGGTATGCTAACGGCAGCATTTCTGCTTGGCAGTCTTATGCCCTTTTCTTTTTCTCCTTATGATTATAAATGGCTGGGCATACTGGCGCTTACAGGCTGGATACTGCTGTTTGTGTGTAAAGGTCAGGGCAAGCCCTTTATCATGGGATGGGCTTTCGGGCTTGGCTGGTTTGGCGTCGGCGCATGGTGGCTGGCTCCCACATTTCATACCTTTGGCCCACTGGCATGGCCGTGGGCCGTGCTGGCGACCGCTCTGGTCGGCTTCGTTCTGGGACTGTTTCCGGCGGTACTGGCCTGGTGCAGTTACAAGCTGGCGGGAAACGGCCCTCGTATGTTGATTGTATTTCCGATCCTGATGGTGGGAGAAGAATGGCTGCGAGGGCATGCGTTCACCGGACTGCCGTGGACACCGTTAGGCAGCCTGTTGCTGGATACGCCTGCGATTGGCTGGGCGGCAATTGTTGGCGTATATGGTGCGGCTCTTCTTCCAGCCTTGCTGGCAGTGTCGTTGGCATTCATGCTTCTTAAATACTATCGCCGGGGACTGAGTGGCGCTGTGATCGCGGGCGTATGCCTGTTTGCCGCCCCCGCGCCTTACCAGGCAGAAGGCTCACTACACCACGTTGCATTGGTACAGGCCGATATTCCCCAGACACTGAAATGGAATACGGATTTCCTCAACGAAACCATGCATCGCTATGCACGATTATCAAAGCAGGCCGCCAAAAAAAGCGATTTGATTATCTGGCCGGAGGTGGCTGTTCCGATATTTTTGGAACGGTCGCCTGCATGGAAAGAATGGCTACAGCAACATATGAAGAAGTGGAACCAGCCCGTTTTATTTGGCGGACTCAAGCTTGATGACAATGAGCGTATCGCATACAATGGTATTTATCTGTTTCAGCCTGGCCGGGAAAAATGGCAATTCGTAGGTAAACAGCATCTGGTGCCGTTCGGCGAATATGTCCCCGCATGGATTCCATTCCTGCATACTCTGGTACCCAATATTGCCAACTTTAATCCTGCAGTGGATTCAGGTGTGTTGCACGGCGCGAATGGGCGCTATGGTTCACTGGTGTGCTACGAAGCAATTTTTCCGCGTGAAGCGCGCCTCCGTGCGAACAAGGCATCAGTACTGGTGAATGTAACCAATGATGCGTGGTATGGGCATACCCCCGCGACCTGGCAGCATTTACAGGCTGCGCGTATGCGCGCCGTAGAAACAGGACGCTACCTGTTGCGTGCCGCCAACACCGGCATATCGGCCATTGTTGCACCGAATGGAACAATAACACAGACCATGGACTGGTTTACGCAGGGCGTGGTCTATGGCATATACCGTGATTCTGATGCCAAAACGCCTTATCAGCGCTGGGGGGACCTCCCGTTACTCGGTTTAATCGTGCCACTGCTGCTCGTCATTGCAGACGGGAGAAAGAAATGAGCGCTCCAGTCTGCGTCATTGGCGCAGGAGCCTGGGGGACAGCCCTGGCCATAACACTTGCGCGGCAAGGCCGTCCCGTTCGCCTGTTTGCCCGTGATCCGGAGAAAACAGCCCACATGCAGGAAAAACGGGAGAATACCGTTTATCTCCCCCATGTTTTATTCCCGGAAAGTCTTGAAGTCACATCTGATCTGAATGTTGCACTTGATGATTCACAGGCTGTTGTGATTGCTACGCCCAGTTCGGCGGCCGAGTCTGTTCTGGCTCACGCAGGGAAGGTGTCCGGCGGCCCTGTGATTGCTGTTTTCAAAGGAATTCTCCCGGATACGCTCGAACGTACGGATGAATTACTCGGTCGGTATCTTGGTTACGAAAGAAGCGCCGTGCTTTCCGGTCCGTCTTTTGCGATAGAAGTTGCCAGGGGATTGCCGACGGCGATGACCATGGCAGCATCAAATATCCGGCAGGCGGAGATCGCAGCCGCATTCTTTGCAGATACAAATCTCCGCATCTATGCCAGTGATGACATGGCCGGGGTTGCATTGGGCGGTGCGTTAAAGAACGTACTTGCCATTGCCGCGGGAATGGCGGATGGCATGCAACTCGGCCATAACGCCGTAGCGGCTGTGATTACCCGGGGCCTGGCGGAAATGGCGCGCATTGCATGTGCTTGTGGCGCTCGCCGGGAAACCCTGATGGGGCTATCCGGTTTGGGCGATCTGGTACTCACATGCACGGGGGTCCTGTCCCGGAATCACCGCTTTGGCATGGCGCTGGCTCAGGGAATGGATGTGGCTACGGCCGCGGCGCATATCGGTCAGGTGGTCGAGGGAGTGAGAACGACACAGGCCGCGCATATACTGGCTGCCAGACTGGGCGTGGACGTACCGCTAATGGAATCGGTGTATCAGGTTTTATGCGGGGATATTCGATTAGAGGATGCTGTTCAGGACCTGATGGAACGTCCCGAAAGAAGTGAATTCTAGCCGTGTCCGACGATAACGATTTATTTGGCAATGCCATGCGTGGCGTGCGAAGATTACAGAGCGAACCCCGCCGCCAGACAAACGGGCCACACCCCCGGGTTCACCAGGTCAACCAGGCGGAACAGCCTTCCTCCACAGGCCTGAAGGATGTCCGGCCGGAACGGCTAAACGAACCGTGGGTGTTGAAAGCCAACGGAGTTTCACGGGAACGATTGCGCCAGTTGGCAAACGGGCGGCCATCGGTGGATATGGAAGTCGATTTGCATGGCATGACGCGCGAGGAAGCCTTTTCCGCGCTGGAGCACAGCCTGCAACAGGCGCTAACAGGACATTGTCGCGTGCTGTGTCTGGTACATGGACGGGGTCTTCATTCGCAGGACGGCCACCCGGTATTGAAAGAAGCAGTCTACCGCTGGCTCACGGAAAGTTCCTTTGCCGAACATGTGCTGGCAGTAATTCCCAGGCCCGGAACGCGTGGCGGTTCGTGTCTGGTGCTGTTGCGGAGAAAACGTTAAAG